>JANXVP010000234.1 GCA_025351615.1 Ramlibacter sp.
ACGGTGAAGCCGGTGCCGTGGCGTCCGGGAAGCCCGCCGACGATGGCGGCGGGGCCAGGCAGTGCCCCGGTCGCCAGTAGTGCCACCGCCGCGTCGCCGTCTGCCGCATCCGCATCCGCATCCGCGGCGGCCAGGTAAGGAGCCGGCCGCATGGCAAAATTTTTCATTGACCGGCCGATCTTCGCGTGGGTCATTGCGCTGTTCATCATCGTGCTGGGCAGCGTGTCGATCACCCAGCTGCCGATCTCGCAGTACCCGCCGGTGGCACCCCCCGCGATCGTCGTGTCCGCCAGTTATCCCGGCGCTTCGGCGACGACGCTGGAAGAAAGCGTGATCAGCGTGATCGAGCAGGAGATGAATGGGTCGCCCGGCCTGATCTACATGGAGTCGGTCAGCCAGGCCAACGGCTCGGGCGCGATCACCATCAGCTTCCAGCAGGGCACCAATCCCGACCTCGCGCAGGTGGACGTCCAGAACCGGCTGGCGCGCGCAACGCCCCGGCTGCCAGCCGCTGTGACGCAGCAAGGCGTGCGGGTGGATAAGTCGCGCTCCAACTTCCTGCTGTTCACCATCCTGTCGTCGGACGACCCGGCGATGACGCCGACCATGCTGGGCGACTACGCGTCGCGCACCGTACTGCCGGAAATCCAGCGCATCCCCGGCGTCGGCCAGGCCCAGCTGTTCGGCACCGAGCAGGCCATGCGGATCTGGATGGACCCGGCCAGGCTGCTCAGCTTCGGCCTGTCGACCAGCGACGTCAACGCGGCAGTCCGTGCCCAGAACGCGCAGGTCTCGGCCGGCTCGATCGGCGAACTTCCCAACATCGCCGGCCAGGGCATTGCCGCCACGGTCGTGGTCAAGGGCCAGCTCACCACCGCGGACCAGTTCGGGAACATCGTGGTGCGGGGCAACACCGACGGCTCCACGGTGCGGCTGCGGGACGTGGCCCGGGTCGAGCTCGGCGCGCAGAACTACGCCACCGCCGCCCGCCTGAATGGCAAGCCGTCGACCGGCATCGGCGTCCAGCTGTCGCCGAGCGGCAACGCGCTGGCTACCGCTGACGCCGTCCGCAAACGGATGGGCGAGCTGTCGAAGTTTTTCCCGACGGGCGTGAAGTGGTCGATTCCCTACGACAGCTCGCGCTTCGTGCGGATCTCGATCACGCAGGTGGTAGTGACGCTGCTGGAAGCCGTGGCGCTGGTGTTCCTGGTGATGTTTCTGTTCCTGCAGAACTGGCGCTACACCATCATCCCGACGCTGGTCGTGCCGATCGCCCTGCTGGGCACCTTCGGCGCGCTGATGGCGCTCGGATTCTCGATCAACGTGCTGACCATGTTCGGCATGGTGCTGGTGATCGGCATCGTGGTGGACGACGCCATCGTGGTGGTCGAGAACGTCGAGCGGATCATGAGCGAGGAAGGGCTGCCGCCGCGCGACGCCACGCGCAAGGCGATGGGCCAGATTTCGGGCGCCATCATCGGCGTGACGGTGGTGCTGATCTCGGTGTTCGTTCCGCTGGCGTTTTTCGCCGGTTCGACCGGCAACATCTACCGCCAGTTCTCGGCGGTGATGGTGTCGTCGATCGGCTTGTCCGCCTTCATGGCGCTGTCGCTCACGCCCGCGCTCTGCGCCACCTTGCTCAAGCCGGTGGAAGCCGGACACCACCATGCCAAGGGCGGCTTCTTCGGCTGGTTCAACCGCGGCTTCTCCCGCACCGCGAAGGGCTATGAAGGCATCGTCGCCCGCGTGCTGCGGCGCGCCGCCCGCTACCTGCTGATCTACGGCGCGATCATCGCCGTCGTCGCGCTGGTCTACACCCGGCTGCCGACCTCGTTCCTGCCCGGCGAGGACCAGGGCAACCTGCTGATCAACGTGCAGTTGCCGCCCGGCGCCACGCAGGAACGCACCCGCGCGGTGATGGAACAGGTCGAGGCCTACCTCCTCAAGCAGCCGGACGTGCAGAGCATGGTCGGCGTGCTGGGGTTCAGCTTCTCGGGCCAGGGCCAGAACGCCGCGCTCGCTTTCGTGACGCTCAAGGACTGGGACCAGCGGCCTGACCGCAGCCAGTCGGCGGAAGCGATCGCCGGCCGCGCGTTTGGTGCGCTCTCACGCATCCGGGACGCGTTCATCTTCCCGTTGAGTCCGCCGCCGATTCCCGAACTCGGCACGGCCTCCGGCTTCACCTTCCGGCTGCAGGACCGGGGCGGCGCCGGCCACGACGCGCTGCTGGCGGCACGCAACCAGCTGCTTGGCATGGCGAGCAAAAGCAAGTTGCTCGCCGGCGTCCGGCCCGACGGCCTGGAAGACGCGCCGCAACTGCAGATCGACATCGACCGCGACAAGGCCAGCGCGCTCGGCGTGCCCTTCGATTCGATCAACGCGACACTGTCGACGGCGCTGGGCTCCGCCTACATCAACGACTTCCCGAACCGGGGCCGGCTGCAGCGGGTGCTGGTGCAGGCCGACGCCCCGGCGCGCATGCAGCCCGAAGACCTGCTGCGGCTGAACGCCAGCAACAGCCAGGGCAAGCCGGTGCCGCTCTCCTCTTTCGCCACCACGCGCTGGGTGACGGGCGCCATGCAGACCGTTCGCTACAACGGCTACCCGGCGATGCGGATCTCGGGCGGTCCGGCGCCGGGGTCCAGCACCGGGACCGCGATGGATGAAGTCGAGCGGCTGGCGGCGCAGTTGCCGCAAGGCTTCGGCTACGAATGGACCGGGCAGTCGCGCGAGGAGAAGCTGGCCGGCTCGCAGGCCATCATCCTGTACGGGTTCGCGATCCTGGCGGTGTTCCTGTGCCTCGCCGCACTCTACGAGAGCTGGTCGATCCCGCTGGCGGTCATCATGGTGGTGCCGCTCGGCGTGCTCGGCGTGTTGCTGGCGACGCTGCTGCGTGGCTACTCGAACGACGTGTACTTCCAGGTGGGGCTGATCACGATCATCGGCCTCACGGCCAAGAACGCGATCCTGATCATCGAGTTCGCCAAGGACCAGCAGGCCCAGGGCAAGGGCGTGGTGGAATCGGCGTTGGCGGCAGCGCACCTGCGGTTCCGCCCGATCGTGATGACCTCCATGGCCTTTGGCCTGGGCGTGCTGCCGCTGGCGCTGGCGTCCGGAGCCGGCTCGGCCAGCCAGCGCGCCATCGGTACCGGCGTGATCGGCGGCATGATCACCGGTACCGCTCTAGCCATCTTCTTCGTGCCGGTCTTCTTCGTCGTCGTCCGCGGCTACTTCAAAGGCAACGAACGGCAGCGCAAGATCTACACCCACGCATTCGACAACGAGCTGCCGCGCGGCGCCTCGGCG
>JANXVP010000253.1 GCA_025351615.1 Ramlibacter sp.
CTCGAAGCGCTCGGTCACTTCGGTGCGCAGGTCGTTGGCGCGCGCGAGGGGCGACATCTCGGTCGGGTGCTCCATGATGAAAGTCGGCTGCCAGAGCTTGTCTTCCACGCTTTCTTCAAAGTACAGCACCTGCAGGCTGGCGAGCGAGCGAGCCGAGAGCCTGTTTTTCTCTTCGGTGAGTCCGAGCTTGCGCAGCGCGTTCAGCAGCCACTCGCGGTTGTTCACGTTCTCGGCGGCATCGGTGTGTTTCAGGATGGCCTCTGTAATGGTGAGGCGTTCGAAAGGCTGGCTCAGATCGACCGGCCTGCCGCCATAAGTCAGCTGCAACGAGCCGAGGGCTTTCTGCGCCACGTCCCGAACCAGCGTTTCGGTGAAGTCCATCAGGTCGCGGTAATTCCAGTACGCCGCATAGAACTCCATCATGGTGAACTCGGGGTTGTGGCGCACCGAGATCCCTTCGTTGCGGAAGCTGCGGTTGATCTCGAACACCCGTTCGAAGCCGCCGACCAGCAAGCGCTTCAGGTACAGCTCGGGGGCGATGCGCAGGAACATCTGCTGGTCCAGCGCGTTATGGTGGGTCACGAAGGGCCGCGCGTTGGCGCCTCCGGGGATCGGATGCAGCATCGGCGTCTCGACCTCGAGGAACTCGTGCCGCACCATGAAATCACGGATGCCGCTGAGGGCCTTGCTGCGGGCGACGAAGCGCTTTCGGGCGGCCTCGTCGGTCATCAGGTCGACATAGCGCTGGCGGTATTTCACTTCCTGGTCGGCCACGCCGTGGAACTTGTCCGGCATCGGCCGCAGGCTCTTGGTGAGGAGGCGCACGCTGCTGGCATGGATCGACAGCTCGCCGGTGCGCGTCTTGAACACCTTCCCTTCGGCTGCGATGATGTCGCCAAGGTCCCAATGCTTGAAAGCCGCGTACACGTCTTCGCCGACGTCGTCGCGGGTCACGTAGATCTGGATCCGGCCGCTCTGGTCCTGAACGGTGGCGAAGCTGGCCTTGCCCATCACCCGCTTGAGCATCATGCGGCCGGCGATTTTTGCCGGCGTGCCTTCCGCCAGCAGGGTTTCGGGTGACTTTTCACCGTGAAGCTGCAATAGCCGGTCAGCATGGTCCTGGGGCTTGAAGTCGTTTGGGAAAGCGACGGCTCCGCCCCGATTCTGGGTTTCACGCAGCGCCTTGAGCTTCTCGCGGCGCTCCGAGATCAACTGGTTTTCGTCAATGGCGGAGGCCGGCGCTGCTGGAGTGTTCTTGTCGGACATGAAGTGGGTGGGGTACAGGCCGAGTCGGGGCCCAAGCGGCCATTTTAGGTTTTTGTCCGCGGCGGCGAGGACGCCGCCTCGATAATCCAAGCCATGTTGCTTAAAGCGGGTGCGCTGTCCCTTGCCTTGCTGCTCGCCAGCCGGCTGCTCGGGCTGCTTCGGGAGTCCGCGCTCGCCGCGACGTTCGGCACGTCGGGCCTGGCCGACGTCGCGGTGTTGATGCTGACGCTGCCGGACTGGCTGGCTGGCGTGCTGGCCAGCGGCGCGCTGGGCTATGTGCTCATGCCGGCTTGGGCGAGCCAAGGTCCGGCGCAAGTCGCCAGCACCCAATGGCGGGTAGGCCGGGCCTTGCTGCTCGCGGGAAGTGGTTTGGCTCTGATGCTGGTGTTCGTTCGCGAACCTGCCGTGGCGTGGCTGGCGCCGGGACTGCCACTGGGGATGCGCGGTGTGGCCGCTCAGGGCCTGGTCTGGAGTGCGGCGGCCCTGCCTGCGGCGCTGCTTGCGGCCCTGTGGGGCACGCGCTTGCAGCATGAGCGCGATTTTATTGGCATGTACTCCGGCAGCCTGGTGGTCAATGTGTCGCTGCTGGTTGCCATCGCTGGCGCCTCGCTGGCTGTAGCGGGGACTGCCGCAGTCCCGTGGCTGGGCGTGGGGCTACTGGTCGCCGGGGGCCTGCGTCTGGCGTGGCTGCGTTGGCGGCAGCCTCCAGAGACTGCGACCGGAGTCGGCCGGCCTGAAGCGCGCTTGCCGGCCACTGCGGTATGGGTCTGGGCCGTGCTGTCGGCCTCGCTGCCTCTGGCCCTGCCGTTTCTGGCGCGCTCGATGGCCTCGCAAGCGGGCGAGGGTGCCCTTGCCACGTTCAATTACGCCTGGAAGCTGGTCGAACTGCCGCTGCTGCTGGCCATCCAGCTGGTCGCGACGCTTGCGTTTCCCGCCATCGCACGGGCCCTCATGGGAACGGGAAGTGGCGTTGCGTCGGCCACCGCATCCAAATCGATTCGCGTCGCATTTGCGCTGGCCTTTTCCCTGGCGTGTGCCAGTGCAGCAGGATTGCTGGCTGGCGCGCCTGCCTTGGCCCGATTGCTGTTTGGCTGGGGCCGCATGGATCCACAGGCGCTGGAGACCGTCGCGCATTGGGGACGCACTGGCGCCTGGGGGCTGCTGCCGCAGGCGCTGACTGCCGTCGCTCTGACCGTTCTTGCCGCACAAGGACGGATGAGGGCCGCGGTGCTGGGTTACGGGTTGGCGCTTGCCGGGCTGATGGCCGCCGGCGCGGCGGGGATCAAGGACGGTGGGACCCTGATGATGATCCTCAACATCCTGTTTGCGGGCGTGGCGGCCATCTCGGTCGCGGCGACGGGCCGGGAGGCCCGGCGATGGTTGCCGTGGCGGGTCATGCTGTCAGCACTGGCTGCTTTGCTGCTGGTCGCCGTGGCCTTGTGGCTGCTTCCTTCTCCCCGCGGCGTGCTCCAGGGCGTGGCGCTCGCTGCGTCGTGTGCTGCCCTGGTCCTTGGGTCGGCCTGGCTGGCCGCAGGCGAATTGCGCGGGTCAAGCCGGCCCATGATTCCGGCCGCACCCCATGATTGAATTGATCCAGATCACCAACGACCCGGCGTTCGCCCGCCGTTGCGACGCCCTGGATGGTCTGCGCTTGTTCGTCGACCTCGAGCGACTGGGCAAGGCCGAGCGACAGGCCGGGCGCAACACGTTCATCAGCACCCATGATCTTGCAGACGTCAGTTGCATCAAGCTGGCGCTGCACCGGTCACCGCTCATGGTTCGCGTCAATCCCTTGAACTCCGCGACGCCGGAAGAGCTCGATGCGGTGCTGTTGCGTGGGGCGGACCAGGTGATGCTGCCGATGTTTACCGAAGCTAGCCAGGTGCGGGACTTCGCCCGGATGGTGGCGGGCCGTGCGCCAATCGTCGCTTTGCTGGAAACCGGGGCTGCGCTGGAATGCCTTGATGACTGGATCGCAACTCCAGGACTGCAGGAGGTCTACGTCGGCCTCAACGACCTGCATCTGTCGCTGGGACTTCGCTTCATGTTCGAACCGCTGGCGCTTGGCCTGGTGGACCGGGTTGCTGCCGCTGCCCGACGCCGAGGTCTTCGATTCGGGTTCGGTGGCATCGCCAGGCTGGATGAAGGAATGCTGTCCGGACGCGACGTGCTGGCTGAGCATCTGCGTCTTGGCTCGACGGCGGTGATCCTGTCGCGGACTTTTCATCGCCCTGGTTCCGGGGTCGCTTTCGAGGACGAGGTCGAGCGGCTTCGGAAGGCCGAACGGGAACTGGCGGCCCGCAAGCCCCTGCAGATAGAAGCCGACCGTCAAAGGATTGCCGAATCCATCCGGCGAGCCGGTGCGGCGGGGCGCAGCACGCCATGAAACGGGCGATGGATGTTCTGTTGTCCCTGGCCGCGCTCATCCTGCTTGCTCCTGTGATGATGATCGCGGCCGCAGCCATCGTCCTGGAAAGCGGCGCGCCGGCATTGTTCCGCCAGGTCCGGGTCGGCTTGCTGGAGCGCGAGTTCGGGATGTTCAAGTTTCGCAGCATGGTGCAGAACGCGTCGAGCCTCGGACCTCACTACACCCGCGACCACGATCCTCGAGTCACGCGTGTCGGTCGCTTCATCCGGACTACCAGCATCGATGAATTGCCCCAGCTGGTCAATGTCTTGCTGGGCGACATGAGCCTGGTCGGCCCGCGTCCGAGCCTGCCGCTTCAGAGGGAGCTCTATAGCCAGGAGCAATGGGCCTTGCGATGCAGCGTGCGGCCAGGCCTGACCGGACTGGCACAGGCGCTGTTGCGGTCGGCGGGCTCATTCGAGGAATCTCTCGAATTGGACTTACGCTACGTGCGCGAAGCCGGCTGCTGGGTCGATCTGAAAATCATGGTTCGGACCGTGCGCACTCTGGTCAGTGGCCGGTCCAACTAGCGCGGAGTTTGCGCGTGCCGATTGTGGGCGCGCAGCCTATAATTCTTCAAGCTTCCCGGCAATTCGATCGCCGCTGGCGGCACAACCTAAACGTGAATCAACGAAACACTGACGCCTTGGTCAAGCGCCGCCCAACCGGATACAACGTTCACACGGGTTCCGATATTCTGGCGATGCTTCAGGCCATGGGGCTGGATTCGCTGGAGCGGTTGTTGGAGGATATTCCGGCAGAGGTGCGCCTGCGGCGCGAGCTCGATCTACCTGTAGCATTGAGCGAGTGGGAGCTGGTCCGCGACGTCCGGGCCATGTCAACGCTCAACCGGACAGCGACCACGCATGTCAGCTTTCTCGGCTCCGGCGCTTATGAGCACCATATTCCCGCCGTGGTAGATGCCATCGCTTCCCGCGGCGAGTTCCTGACGGCGTACACCCCTTACCAACCCGAGATGAGTCAGGGCCTGCTGCAGGTGCTGTTCGAATTCCAGACGCTGGTCGGCCGGCTCCTGGGACGTGAATGCGTGAATTGTTCGGTGTATGACGGCGCGACAGCGCTCGCAGAAGCGTGCTGGATGATTTGCTCTGCTTCGGGCCGGCGCCGGATCGTGGTGTCCGAAGCAATTTTCGCGGAGTACGGCAGTGTCCTGGAGACATACCTGACGCCCCGGGGTGTCAGCCTGCTTCGCGCAACAACCGACCCTCTCACGGGTTTGACCAATGTGAAATCGCTACAGGCCCTGTTGTCAGCAGCCGAAACCGCGGGTGTAGTCCTGCAAACGCCCAATGCGTTCGGGGTTGTGGAGGATGTTTCTGGCGTGGTGTCGTGCTGCAGGCAATTCGGGGTTCGCCTGTGCGTCAGCGTCAATCCAATGCTGTGTGGCTGGATCGAATCGCCCGGTGAACTCGGCGCCGACATCGTGACCTGTGAGGGGCAACCCCTGGGCTTGCCGCTGAGCTCCGGCGGCCCCTACGTGGGCATCATCGCTTGCGTCAAGTCACTTGAACGTTACCTGCCTGGCCGGCTGGTGGGGCGGGTGCACGACTTGAACGGCAGGCTCGGTTACGCATTGGTCAAGGAAGACCGCGAGCAGCACGTGGCTCGCGACAAGGCTACAAGCCATATCTGTTCGAACCAGGCGCTCAACGCGATTCGCGTGACGGTTTACCTGGCCTGCCTGGGGGACTCCAATTTCAAACGGCTGGCTGAAGTCAACGCGACCCGCGCGGCTTCGCTGCGCCAGCAACTGACCTCTTTACCCGGGGTCAGGTCCTTGCGCAGTGGCGTCCACTTCAATGAGTTCGGGCTTGAACTCCCAATTCCTGCGCCCCTGTTTTGCCGACGCATGAGCGAGCGCGGAATCCTCGCCGGCGTTCCGGTCGCGCCGGGTCTGGCTGGACACGATCGCGGATTGCTCGTGGCGATGACGGAGACGAAGTCTGTCGATGACGTTCTCTGTTACGTCGACCAGGCCGCTCAATGCCTGCAGGAGAGCGCCCGATGAGTGAGTCCGCAACCCTGATGGATCTGCATCGCCCTGGCGCCACCAGCGATATTTTTGCGGGGGTCGCAGCGCTCAAGCCGTCTTGCGTCCCCACGTTCGCCCATCGCCGCGATGCGATCGGGCTGCCGGAAGTCGCAGAGGTGGATGTCGTGCGGCATTACACGCAGCTTAGCCAGGAGTCGCATGGAGTCGATAACGGGCCATACCCGCTCGGCTCCTGCACGATGAAGTACAACCCGAAGCGAAATGACGAACTGGCGCGCGAACCGGGATTCGCCCGTGCCCATCCGCTGCAGCCCGCCGAAATGCTGGGCGGCGTCTGGGAGCTTTATGAGCGCCTGCAAGGCATGATCTGTGAGATCACCGGGATGGACGCTTGCTGCCTGGCGCCGGCCGCCGGCGCGCATGGCGAGCTGGCTGGGCTGTTGATGATCCGCGCTCATTACCTCAAGCTGAACGCTCGCCGTGGAGTCGTCCTGGTGCCGGACTCGGCGCACGGTACCAACCCGGCTTCTGCAGCAATGGCCGGTTTCGAGTGCCGCATTGTGCCGTCCGACCTGCGCGGTCACGTCGATCTCGAGGCGCTGCGGCAGATGC
The DNA here is from genome assembly GCA_025351615.1 of Ramlibacter sp. Lineage (GTDB taxonomy): Bacteria > Pseudomonadota > Gammaproteobacteria > Burkholderiales > Burkholderiaceae_C > Ramlibacter. The sequence goes on from JANXVP010000253.1 coordinate 6,300, forward strand.
TGACACCGGACGTCGCCGCTTTCATGTTGACGAACCCGTCGACGCTCGGGCTGTTCGAAAGCCGGATCGTGGAAATCGCGGATCTCGTCCACAGCAACGGTTCGCTGCTTTATTACGATGGTGCCAACCTGAACGCGCTGATGGGCATCGTGCGGCCCGGGGACATGGGGTTCGACGTGGTTCACGTCAATGTTCACAAGACCTTTTCCACGCCGCACGGCGGAGGTGGCCCGGGTGCCGGCCCCGTGGCAGTGAAGAAGCTGCTGGCCCCCTACCTCCCCATCCCGGTGGCGGTGCGCCGCGACGGGGTGGCAGTGTGCGACGAAGACCGCCCGCTGTCGGTCGGCAAAGTCAAAAGTTTCCATGGACACGTCGGCGTGCTGCTGCGGGCCTACGGTTATCTGCGGACGATGGGTGCGGTCGGATTGCGCGAGGCATCCGAAAACGCGGTGCTGAACGCCAATTACCTGCAGCACCGCCTGAGCCATATGCTGCCGCCGGTCTATCACCAGGTCTGCAAGCACGAGACACTGCTGTCAGGAGAGAAGCTCAATACTTCTGCGCGCCAGTTCGCGAAGCGCCTGATCGACTACGGCATTCACCCGCCTACGCTGGTGGGGGCCGGTTGCGTTTATTTCCCCGGCGACCTGCAGTCGGCCATGCTGATCGAGCCGACGGAGACTGAAACCAAGGCCAGCCTGGACCATCAGGTCGGCATCTTCCAGAAAGTGTTCGATGAGGACGCCACCAACGTGTGGCTGGTGGAAAGTGCGCCCCTGTCCCGCAAGACGGCGCGCATCGATGTGAAAGCCTGAAGGAAAACCATGAGCACCTATTTCCACGTCCGTTCTGTGCTTTTCCAGGGTGCGTCAGCAACCCTGGAAGCGTCTCACCGGGAAGCATGACATGTGTGGCATAGCAGGCGTCGTTGGGGCCCGGGGGACGACTGAACAAGACGTCTGGGGAATGGTCGACTGCATCAAGTACCGGGGTGTGGACGAGCAGGGCGTCGAAACGCTAGGCCGCGCCGTCCTCGGACACGCCCGCCTGGCGGTGGTGGATCCGGAAAACGGCAAGCAACCCATGTCCAGCACTGACGGGAGGGTGTGGGTGGTCTTCAATGGAGAGATCTTCAACTTCATCGAGCTGCGCGAGCAGCTGAAGGACAAAGGCTACAAGTTCAAGTCGCGTTGCGACACCGAGGTGCTGGTTCACCTGTGGTGCGAAAAGGGCGAAAGGATGCTGGACGACCTGGTCGGCATGTTTGCCTTCTTCATCTGGGATCAGCGAACCGAAACCGGCATGCTGGCGCGCGACCGGCAGGGAATCAAGCCCTGCTTCTATGCCTCGTACGAGGGCGGCGTGGCCTTCGCCAGCGAGATGAAGGCAATCCTGGCACTGCCCAAGTTCCAGCGCAAGGTCAATGACGCCGCGCTAGGCCATGTGTTTTCCTTCAATTACTGTCCGCCGCCGCAGACCTGCTTCGAGGGCATCCGCCATTTGCCGCCCGGCACATACATGCGCTACGCGAATGGGCATTTCTCGGAGCCCAAGCGTTACTGGCAGTGGCCACTGGAAGGCGAGCGTGTCGAGGCCACGCTTGAGGACCTGGAGCGGGCGCTCGACGCTGCGATCACGCTGCAGATGCGCTTCGACGTGGACGGCGGGCTATTTTTAAGCGGTGGCGTGGATTCTTCGGTCGTGGCCAAACGGCTCGCTCCGCAGTGGAACCGCCCGGTCCTGGACGCCCTCGGCTTGCGTATCGACGACAAGGGATTCTCGGAATATTCGTATGCCGAGCGGGTGGCCGCCGAACTCAATCTGAACCTCAGCGCGCTCGACATCGCGGCGTCCGATATTCCAGACATTGCCCAGGCCGTGGTGAGACATGCAGAGCAGCCACACGGCGACTTTTCGTTTTTCCTGTTCTACTTGCTGTCTCGCCGCGCGCACCAGCAAGGAAAGATCGTCATGTTCACCGGCGACGGCCCCGACGAAGTGATGCTCGGCTTTCGCCATAACGAGCAATTCTTTTCGACCATGACGCGCGCCAACTTTTCGATGCGCAATTACTTCGACCTGATCAGCTACACCACCGCGAAAGACCGGCAGCGCATCATGAGTCCGGGCTTCCTGCCGCACACCCAGCGTTCGGCCGAACTCTTCATGGAAATGATCCAGCCCTGGTCTGACCTGGAACCGATGGAACAGGTCGCCGCCTACGAGTTGAACTACCTCATGCCGGGGAACAATGCCGTCAAAGGGGATCGCATGGGCGCCTGCTGGTCGATCGAAGGCCGGGCACCGTTCCTTGATCACCGTGTCAGCGAAATGTTCGCTCGCCTGCCCATCACTTCCAAGTTCTACCAGGGAACAGGGAAATATTTCCTCAAGCAGGCGGCGGCGCGTTATTTCGACCATGACTTCGTCTTCAGGCCCAAGACCATGCCGACGCTGCCGATCGGTGAATGGATCAAGGCGCCGCTGTTTCAATGGGCGCGGGACGTGTTGGCCCTGCCCGACGGCGGCCGCTTCGATCGCAAGGAACTGCATGTGATGCTTGACGAGCACCGCAGTGGCTTACACAACCATACAAGGCAGCTCCGGACCCTTCTGATGACCAAGCTCTGGTTGCAGGAGTTCTTTCCGGCCGGCTGACCCTTGCCCCTTCGGGGGGGAACGCAAAGGAGGGCGACGGATGAGCGATTACGACTATTACCTGGCGCAGTTCGTGGATATCCATGGCCGGCCCAAGGCCAAGCTGGTACCGGGCAAGCACAAGGAAATGATTTTTACCGCCGGCGCCGGTTTCGCGGGCTTTGCGATCGCGGGAATGGGCATGGGACCGCACGGTCCGGAGTTCATGGCCATCGGCGAGCGCAACTCCGTTCGGCCCGTCCCCTGGATGCCTGGCACGGCCTGTGTGACCTGCGATGGTCATGTCTCCGGCAAGCCGCATCCGCTGGACTCCAGGGTCATTGCCAAGAAGGCGCTGGCTGCCTTCAGGCAAGCCACAGGCGTGGATTTTTTCAGTGGGCTGGAGCCGGAATTTTTCCTCCTGCGCCGCGACCGGGAAGGTATTTACCAGGTGGCCACCGAATCGGAATCCCTGGACAAGCCATGCTACGACTTCCAGCACCTGTCGTCCGTCTCCGGCTTTCTCATGGAGCTGCAGTCGGTTCTTGAGCAGGCCGCGATCGACGTTTATCAGATCGATCACGAGGATGCGAATGGCCAGTTCGAGATGAACTTCACCTACGCAGACGCCCTGCACACAGCTGACAACCTGACGTACTTCAAGATGGCCGCCCAAGCCATCGCAAAGAAACACGGAATGCTTTGTTCATTCATGCCCAAGCCCTTCGGCGAGCGTTCCGGCAGTGGCCTGCACATGCACATGTCGGCCGGCGCCCGCATCGGCGATAACGCGTTCGAGGACGCAAAGGATGCGCGGGGCCTGAACCTGAGCGCCATGGCCTACCAGTTCCTGGCTGGACTGATGACACATGCGAAAGCCTTGACAGCGATTGCAGCACCGACCGTCAACTCCTACAGAAGGCTTGTTTCGCGGGGGTCCCGATCCGGCGCGACCTGGGCGCCGGTGCACATCGCGTACGGCAACAACAACCGGACTGCCTTTGTACGCGTGCCCGGCGGGAGGCTGGAGTTGCGGGTGCCGGACTCGTCTGCCAATCCCTATCTGTTGACCGCGGCGATCGTTTATGCCGGGCTGGACGGGATCCGGCGCAAGCTCAAACCGGGGGAGCCTTGCAACGACAACCTTTACCTTCTCGACGCTAGCCAGCTTGCGGCTCGTGGCATCGGTCGCCTGCCGGCCTCACTGCCCGAAGCCCTGGGCGAATTCGAACGCAATGCCGTCATGTGTGAAGGTTTCGGCGCTGGATTCGTTCGTGAGTTCCTGGAGGTCAAGCATGCCGAGTGCGACGAACTGATGATGAAGATACCGCCGGCGGAATTCAGCCGCTACATTGATTTTTTCTAAGTGCCAGTCTCTCCTTTGCCGCTTTCTCGCTCGGTCAAACGGACTGACGGTGGGCGCACTATCGTCGACGGACTGGATCGGAAGCTGAGGTTCGTGTCGCCAAGCCGGGGTGGCTGCTGAATGGGCGGCATCTTTGGCTATTTCGATCGCGGTCGCCGTGCGGTCGATGACGTCGTGTTGCTCGACATGGCTCAAAAGCTGGGCCACAGAGGCCCGGACGACCAGGGCATCCACCACCAGCCGGCCCGGGGAGTGGCGGTCGGCAACCGGCGACTGGCCGTGATCGATCTGCAGGGCGGGCGTCAACCATTGGTCTCGGACGACGGGAAGGTCGTCGTGGTCCATGACGGCGAGATCTTCAATTACATCGAACTCGCCGCGACGTTGCGGCGCGAGGGCGTGACGCTTGATACCGGGTCCGAGGCGGAAGTCATCCTGCGCCTGTATGAGCGCGAAGGCATCGACTTCGTCAGCCGGCTCAACGGCATGTTCGCCATCGCCATCGACGACAGCCGCGAAGATGCGATATACCTGGTGCGTGACCGCATCGGCGTCAAGCCGCTTTACCTCGCCGACAACGGCAAGCGCATGGTGTTCGCCTCGGAGATCAAGGCTATCCTGGCTGCAGCCGGGATCGAACAAGCGCTTCCTTCTGTCGACATCGAAGCGATCCACCACTACCTCAGCTTCAGCTACATCCCGGCGCCATGGACCATCTGGAACAGCGTGCGGCACGTGATGCCGGGCACCTGGATGAAATTCAACCGCCGTTCAGGGGTGCAGACTGTGTCCTGGTGGGCGCTATCGGCCCAACGCGAGCAGGATTACCGCTTCGACGACTGGTCGGCGCAGTTCCTGTCGATCCTCGACGACGCGACCCGCATCCGGTTGCGGGCCGACGTCCCGCCCGGGGCTGTTCTCTCGGGCGGAGTCGATGGCAGCACGATCGCCGCCCTGATGACTCGCCATGTCGACCGGCCGGTCAAGACCTTCTGCCTGGGTTTCGATGACCCGTTGTACGACGAGTCGGCCTTCGCTCGGGAGGCCGCTCGCCGCTTCGGCTGCGACCACACGACCGGGATGACGCAGCTGAACATGCTGGACCGCTGGCCCGAGGTGCTGCGCCACCTTGACCAGCCGCACGCCGACGCCTCCTTCATGTCGGCGCTGCGGGTCAGCGAGCTCGCCGCGAAACAGGTGAAGGTGGTTTTGACGGGCGACGGGGGCGACGAGCTGTTTGCCGGCTACGGCAAGTACCCCGCCTTCTTTTCGCGCGCTGATGCGCAGACGCTGCCGGCGGACCAGTTCCAGCGCAATTACTTCGATTCGATCTCCCTGTTCTCCCCCGAGGCCAAGCGGGCGATGTACCAGCCTGTCGTCGCCAAACGCCTGGAGCAAGCCGACAGCTTCACGGCAGCGGCGAAGCCGTGGTTTGACCAGGCCCAACATTTTGATCGGATCAACCAGGCGCTTTACCTGGACATGCAGTTGCTGCTGCCGGGCAACAACCTGGTCAAGCTGGATCGCATGGGCATGGCGGTATCGATCGAGGCGCGGACCCCGTTCCTGGATTGGCGAATGATGGAATTCGCGTTCCGCTCCCGCGGCAACACAAAACTGCGTGCCGATGACAAGAAACATTGGTACAAGAAGGCGGCCGCGCCGCTGATGGGCGGCGACCTTGCGTACCGCAAGAAGCAAATGTCCACAGCGCCGATCGGGGAATGGTTCCGTGGTGAGAGCCATGGATGGTTGTCGACGACCCTTGGCAGCAGCGATCTGCTGCGCAGGCTGTTTCGGCCCGAGGTCATCGAATCGATGTTGTTGCGACACCGCGACGGCAGCGCCGACTTCACGCCGGAACTGCAGGCCCTGGCGGCGTTGGCGCTTTGGGACGAGCAGGCGCTTGCATGAAAAAAAGCCGGGCATCCTCGGTCCTTGCGCTACCTGGTGAGCGACGCATCCAGATATGTGCCCGGCCACAACCTCGTGGTCGATGGGGGACGCACGGCATGGTGAGGCTTGCAGTTCTGGCGGTGGGCAGCTTCGGGCGGGGGCCGCCCGGATGCAACGCGCCGTGAAAGTATTGTTCGTCTGCTATGGCGCGGGGCACGTCGAGATGTGCCTTCCAGTCCTGCGGGCCTTGCGCAGCGCGCAACCGGCATGTGAGACGGTGCTGCTGGCTTTGACGACCGCCTTCGCTGTCGCCCGGAATGCAGGCGAATCCCCCTTGGGCTACCGCGACTTCGTCGACGGCCCCGATGGCGACCGGGCACTGGCTTACGGACACGAATTGCTGGCGGGCCATCCGCAGCATCCGCAGGTCGCACCGGAGGAATCGGCGGCGTATCTCGGCTTCAATTTCCTGGACTGGGTTGACGCCCACGGGGAAGTATCTGCCTGGCAGCGCTGGCATGCGTCCGGTCGGCAAGGCTTCCTGCCGGTGCAATTCTTCGCCAAGCTGTTGCGGAGGATCCAGCCAGACGTGGTCGTGACCACGAATTCCCCGCGCAGCGAACAGGCAGCGATTGAGGCAGCGGCAGGGCTCGGGATTCCCAGCCTTTCCATGGTGGACTTGTTTGCCTTGCCGGGCGATCCCTACCTGCAGCGCCGGGTGCATGCCAACCTCATCACGGTGCTGGTCGAATTCTCCCGCGCCAATCTGCGGGCAGCCGGCGTCGATCCGGGACGGATCGCGGTGACGGGCAACCCGGCGTTGGACTCGCTAGCACTGCCGTCGGCGATCGAGGAGGGCTGGCGCTGGCGTGAATCGCGCGGCTGGCGGCGCGACGCGAACGTGGTGCTGTGGGCAGGGCACAAGGAACCTGCCGACGCGCAACCGGTCGCGTGGGCCGGTACCGGTCTGGCGGCAGCCGTGCAGCAGCGGTTGATGCAGTGGGTGGAAGCGGACAACCGTGCCCACCTGGCGGTGCGCTACCACCCGAACGAGTGGAATCAATTCGTGCCGCCCCCTTCCCATCCGCGGGTTCACTGGAGTCAGCCTGACAGGGAACTGCTGCAGCCGGTGCTGATGGCTGCCGATACTGTCGTCGTGCAAGCCACGACCGTCGGGATGCAGGCGCATGCCGCAGGCAAGCGGCTGCTTTGCCTTGCCTTTTCCCCGCTGGTACGCCGCACCGGCATTGACTATGGCGCGCTCGGCTTGGGCGGATCGGTCGCCAGCCTCGACGCGCTGGTCCCAGCACTGCGGCGCAATGCTGGGCCTTCCACTGGCCGGTCGCGTTCGGACGTGCGGCCGGCCGCGCCGCAAATCGCCGCAATGATCGTCGAACTGGCGCGCCGGCGGACCGTGGCATGAGCGCCGCCAAGCTTCCGCGCTTCCTGGCGCTGATCCTTGCGCGTGGCGGCAGCAAGCGCCTGCCGGGGAAGAACATCCGCGCTCTGCTTGGCAAGCCCCTGTTGGCGTGGAGCATCGAAGCGGGGCTGGCATGTCCGGCGATTGACCGCGTCGTGGTCTCGACGGACTCGCAACAAGTCGCGGACGTGGCCCGCAGTCACGGCGCGGACGTCCCGTTCCTAAGGCCGGCGGCGCTGGCGGCGGACAGCAGCACATCGGCCGATGCCGCATTGCATGCGCTGGACTTCCTGGCGCAAGGAGGGCAGGAGTACGACGCAGTGATGCTGCTGGAGCCGACTTCGCCACTGCGCGCACGAGGTGACCTCGCAGGCGTGGCCGACCTGTTGACGCGACGGTGGGACGAAATCGACGCGGTAGTCACCGTCGGCACGGTGCATCTTGAGCAACCCGACGTGATGAAGCGCATCGACGGTCAAGGCTTGCTGTCGCCGTGGGTCGCCGCGGCACCGGCGCCGGGCTCGGCAGCCTTGTTTCCGTATGGTGTCGCCTACGCGGTGAAGGTCTCGGCCCTCAGGGCGACGCGCAGCTTCTACCCGCCCCGCGTGCTGGGCTACCCGCTGCAACGCTGGCAGAACTACGAGGTCGACGACGAGATCGACTTCGTCTGCATCGAGGCGATACTGACTCATCTTAAGGGACAACTTCCATGAAAGCACTGGTGATCGGGCTGGGGTCGATGGGCCGGCGGCGGATCCGCTGCCTGCAGTCCCACGGCGTGGCTTCCATCTGCGGCTTCGACTCCCGGCCTGACAGGCGCGACGCCGCGGCGCACGAATACGGCGTCGAAACGAGGGAGGGCATCGCTGCTGCGGACTTCGCAGGGTTTGACGTGGTCGTCATTTCGACGCCGCCGGACCAGCACCATGGCTACATGGGCTGGGCGATCGACGCCGGGAGGGCCTGCTTTGTCGAAGCCAGCGTTATCGGCCAGCCGCTGCCTGCGCTGCTGGCCCGCGCGCGCCATCACAACGTCCTCGTTGCTCCCTCCTGCACCTTGCGCTTTCATCCTGCCATCCGCGACATCAAGGAAGTGGTGACATCGGGCCGTTATGGCAAAGTCTCAAATTTTTCCTACCACTGTGGCCAGTACCTTCCCGACTGGCATCCGTGGGAGAAGGTCAGCGAGTATTACGTCTCAAATCCAGCCACCGGCGGCGCGCGGGAGATCGTGCCGTTCGAGCTGACCTGGCTCGTGGACGTGTTGGGATGGCCGGTCAAGGCCAC
>JANXVP010000329.1 GCA_025351615.1 Ramlibacter sp.
CGTTGCCGCACCTGCTCCCGACAAGACCGACGCTGCGAGCAACGCCCACGCTCTTCGCTGGATGTCCACGACCGGCCTTATTTCATCGACTGTTGAATGTGCGTCGCATGTTCGAGGTGCGCGACGAAAGCAGGCCGGACCTTGACCAGCGTGTCCTTGAGTTCCGCGTTCTTTGCGTTGGGGATCAGCGTCTTGTCCAGCGCATCGATCACCGCCTGGTGATACGTCACCTCATTGTCGACGTAGGCCTTGTCGAATTCCTTGCCTTTCAGGCCCTTCAGCTTGCTGATGTTTGCGTCGCCGCCGTCCTTCAGGCTTTTGCTCGTGTCGCTGGCCTCGGGGGTGACCTTCAGCCTCGTCACCAGCGCCGTCGCCTGCTTGTTGACTCCGGTGTGGTCAGTCACCATCTGCTTGGCGAACTGCTTGACCTCCTTGTTTTTCGACCGCTTCTGCGCCAGCTTGCCGGCGTCGATGTCGACCGTGTTGGCCGTCACGACGATGGCGGCGATCTGGGCGTCGTTCGGCGCGCTGGCCTGGGCAAATGCGGCAGGCGCGCCTAGCGCGAACAGTCCGATCAATGCGCTTGCCAGGGTGATGGTTTTCATGGGAAGGCTTCCTTTCAGGTGGGTATCGAACAAGATCAAATGATCAAAGCGACTTCAGGTACTGCGCGAGATCGCTCACTTCCTGGGCGCTCAGGCCCAGCGATCTGCGGGTGTTGTAGGTTCTGGCGACGTCGTCCAGCGTGGCCGCCGAACCGTCGTGAAAATACGGAGCGTGCTGCCAGGCGCCGCGCAGGGGCGATGTGCGGTATTGCTTGGTGGCGGAACGCGACGCGTAGCTGGGCGTCTCGGGCTCGGCCATCGAGTCAGCGGGCGGATGCAGCGTCGAATTGGCATCGGTGAAGCTCGCTCCTGAATGGCAGCTGGCGCATTTGCCGTTGCTTTCGAACACGATTTTGCCGCGCAGCGCGGCGGACGCATCGAAGCTTCCAGCGACTGCGGCGGGAGCACTCAGGCTCAACTGATAGGCTTGCAATGCCGGCAGCTTGCTGGTGACCAGGTCGACGGTGCCGTGCGTGATGGAGAGATTCAGCCGCGGTTCCACAACCGAACCCAGACCGCCCATTTCCGCCACCGAAACGTAGCGGTTCCAGTACGCGAGGTCTTCGCCGTCGCCGGTCAAGGTGATGCGGTGGATGCCGTCCAGCCCGAAGGCGGGCGGGATCACGACCGGCTTGTTGCCCCCATCGACGTTGTGGCGCGGGTCGAACTTGCCTTTGCCCCATGAGTTGTACACCGCTTTCATTGCGGTCGTGAGGGCGGGCGAGAGCGCAATGATCGCTCCCGGGTTCAGGTCCCGGTTGGCCCAGCCATCGAGGCGCTTGCCGATGCCAGGTGCGAAGGAATTGTCGACCGTGGAGTGGCACAAGGCGCAGGTGATTCCCACACTGACCAGTGCGTCCTTGCCATTGACGGTCTGGACTGTGCCCTTCACCCCGACGACTGCGTCGAGCTTGAGCAAAGCAAGCGTGGTTGCGGGACTTTTCAGGTCGACGCTGCCGTTCTTGATGCCTTCGACGACAGCCGCTGGAAGCGCCTCCGCATCGACTTTCAAGCCGACCGACAGCGCAGTTACCGGGTCGACCGCGGCGCTGATGACCTCGTGGATTCTCAGGGTATCGGTCCACAGCGCTTCGTCGCCGAAGGTGTCGAAGCGGAAGATCTGTCTTCCTTGCGCGACCAGCGCGGACTGGTCAACCGCCGCAGTATTTGAGGAGCCGCCACCACAAGCAGCCAGCAGTGCAGCCGCCGCGATTGCCGTCATCGTCCAGTTCATGATCTTTCCCCAATTAAGTGTTCGAGCCATCAGCGTTTGTCTCTCATGGTCGTTAGACGCTGCTCGCAGGGAAAAGGTGACAGCCCCAAGGAACGGGACCAACAATGCCCTCGCGCGTCGAGGGGTTTCAGGCGAACGGATACTCGAGTGCGTTGTCGTCGTGCCGGAACATGACGAGCCCACGCGTGGTTTTGCAGGTCCACGTCTGCTGCAGATGGAGCGAAGGCAGGCTGAGCGAGTTCGGAACCAGCACCGCCGCGCACAGGCCACCCACACGCCGCGCCGATTCATAGTGGAGGGCGGCGATGACGGGGCTGTGTCGCTCACGCACCTGTCGAGCCAGTGCGTGGCAAACCGAGTAGTCGTTGCCATCACGCAATCGGTCCCGCAGCCTGGCCCACGGCTGCGCCGTGAGGTCCAGTTCCAGGCCCCGGAACTGGGCCTGGAAAAACGTGTGCTCGGTGACCAGCTGTGCTTCACGCAGTCCATCCGATTCGACCAGGAACTTCCAGCGCCAGTACGCCAGCTCCGCGGCCACCGTGTCAGGTTCTTCGGCGCCATACCAGATCCCGGGCTCATTGGCTGGCCGGAAGCGGGATGGATAGGGCGACGTGTAGCGAAAGGGCGTGGAGATCAGGTAGTGCAGGCCCTGGGCGTCGACGGGCAACGCCGGCTTGCTGCCTTCGATCAACTGCTCAAGCAGCTCCTGCTCCGCGAGGTTGTCAACCAGCCGCATCGTGGCGACCCGATGCTGCGCCTCCACGCCGCGCCAAAGTTTGCGGCGCGCGGGTTTGGCGTGACCAAACCACGTCTCCTCCCACAGCTTTGGCGTCACGTCGTCGCCGCCGTCTCAGGAGAGGCCGGCCGGCTCATGCAGGCGCGCGCGCGCCATCCAGGTACGTGACCACGCGAACCAGCCCTTCGGCCGACTGGATGGCTTCCTTGGGGATGGCGTTGAGCGCGCGGTTGTAGGAGGTCATCCACAGCCGCCGATGCTCCCCGCTGTTGCCGACCAAGGCGTCGAGTGAGCGGTAGACGCGGATCAGCAAGGCCGCGAGTTCTGCCGGCTTGGAGCCAACTTCGAGCGCCTTCGCACCGCTGGCCATGCGTGAAATGCTGGCTTCACTCAGGCCGACTGCCTTGGCCAGCACCGCATTGCTCAGGCCGAGAAAGCCGGCCGAGCGCAAGGTGGCCCTGGTCAGGACTGCGCTGGCTGCGGCGAGCGTCCCGGCCGCCCGTGCCGGGGAGGGCGCTGTTGCTCTCATGAGGGGCCTTTTTTCAATCTTGCTGCTGAAATATTATCACTATTATATTTCTATGGCAAGCCTGAGGCCGGCGCACCAGAGCTGGGCGAGAAACGCACGCAATGCGCGCCCCGACGAAGCCCGCGGGATCGTTGCTGGTGCATGCGATCGGTTTGCCTCTGGCCCGAACTTTGCTCAGGCACACCTGCATCGAGAAATGCATCAACGCGAATCACGCAATCAACCGATTTCCAGAGGGATTTGAAATGTCGTATCTAGTGCCTTCAGAGTTCGTGAGCAAGATGGTGGACGCCGGCGAGTCCAAGGTCTTCATGTCGACCCGGGACACCCTGATCAGGGCGTACATGGCCGGCGCCATCCTGGCCCTTGCAGCCGTGTTCGCCGTCACGATCAACGTCCAGACCGGCTACTCGATCATTGGCGCGATCTTGTTTCCGGTGGGCTTTTGCATGCTGTATCTGCTGGGCTTCGACCTGCTGACCGGCGTGTTTGTGCTGACGCCGCTCGCGCTCATCGACAAACGGCCCGGTGTGACGGTGGGCGGGGTGCTGAGGAACTGGGGACTGGTCTTCGTCGGCAATTTCGCCGGCGCTTTCACCGTGGCCGTGCTGATGGCGATCGTCTTCACATTCGGCTTCACGACGCCGCCCGACAAGGTGGGCAAGGTGATTGCCGGCATCGGGGAGGCGCGCACGCTGGGCTACGCCAGCCACGGCGCAGCGGGAATGCTGACGCTCTTCGTGCGGGGCATGCTGTGCAACTGGATGGTCTCCACCGGCGTCGTGGGCGCCATGATCTCCACCTCGGTGACGGGCAAGGTCGTCGCCATGTGGATGCCGATCATGGTGTTCTTCTTCATGGTCTTCGAGCATTCGGTCGTCAACATGTTCCTGTTCCCGTCGGGCTTGCTCATGGGCGGCAATTTCTCCATCATGGACTACATGGTCTGGAATGAAATTCCCACGGTGCTGGGCAACCTGGTGGGCGGCTTGTCCTTCACCGGGCTCACACTGTATGCAACGCACGTCAGGACGGCACCCAGGCGCGCCTTGCGCTGAACATGGCCGCTGCGCTGCGAATCTCGGTCGGCCAGCATTCCGACAAGGGCCGCAAGGAGGTCAACCAGGACTTTTACGGGGTCTTGGTTCCGCAGGAGCCGCTGCTGTCTTCCAAAGGCATTGCCATTGCGCTGGCCGACGGCATCGGAAGCAGCGAGGTCAGCCAGGTCGCCAGCGAGTTCGCCGTGATGGGCCTGCTGGAAGATTACTACTGCACATCCGAGGCATGGTCGGTCAAGAAGTCGGTGGAACGGGTCCTCACGGCAACCAACTCGTGGTTGCATGCGAAGACCCAGCACAGCCAGTACCGCTACGACAAGGACAAGGGCTATGTCTGCGCCTTGAGCGCGCTGGTCATCAAGTCGACCACGGCGCATGTCTTTCATGTGGGCGACACCCGGGTGTACCGCCTGAACGATGGCGTGCTCGAGCAACTGACGCAAGACCATCGGGTCTGGATGGCCGAAGGGCAGAGCTACCTGAGCCGGGCGGTCGGCTTCAACCCGCAGATCGAAATCGACTACCAGACGCTGCAGGTCGAACAGGGCGACGTGTTCCTGCTGGCGTCAGACGGCGTGTACGAGCACGTCGACCCGGCATTTGTCGTCGATGTTGTCCAGCGCGTAAGGGGAGATCTCGACCAGGCTGCCCGCGCCATCGTCGCGGAGGCCCTGCGGCGCGGCAGCACGGACAACCTGACCCTGCAGATCGTCGTCATCGACCAGCTGGCCAGCCAGGACGGCAGCGAGATCCATCGGCAGTTGCCGGGACTGCCCCCGCCGCCCATCCTGGAGGCGAGGACGACTCTGGACGGATACAGGATCGTGCGCGAAGTGCATGGCAGCAGCCGCAGCCACATCTACCTGGCGGTCGATCTGGAGACCGACGGGCTCGTCATCCTCAAGACCCCGTCGATCGACATGCAGGGCGATCCGGCCTACCTGGAGCGCTTCCAGATGGAGGAATGGGTGGCCCGGCGGATCAACAACGCCCATGTCTTGAAGCCCTGCCAGCAGACCCGCAAACGCCACCACCTCTACGTCGCGACGGAATTCATCGACGGCCAGACCTTGGCGCAGTGGATGATCGACAACCCCCGGCCCGACCTCGAAACGGTGCGCGGAATCGTCGGGCAGATCGCCGACGGCCTGCAGGCATTCCACCGGCTCGAGATGCTGCACCAGGACCTGCGGCCCGAGAACATCATGATCGACACCACAGGCACGGTGAAGATCATCGACTTCGGCGCGACGAGCGTGGCTGGCATCACCGAGATGTGGGCGCCCGCGGAACGGCCCAACATTCTCGGTACGGCGCAATACACGGCGCCGGAATATTTCCTGGGCCAGGCCGGGACCACCCGCTCGGACCTGTTTTCGCTGGGCGTCATCACCTACCAGATGTTGTCGGGCCGCTTGCCCTACGGAACCGGTGTTGCGAAGGCCAGAACCCAGGCCGCGCAACGGAATTTGCGCTATGCGTCCGTGCTGCACGAAGAGCGCGAGATCCCGGCCTGGATCGACGCGGTCCTGCGCAAGGCGGTGCATCCGAATCCGCTCGCGCGCTACGACACCTTGTCCGAATACGTGTACGACTTGCGCCATCCGAACCAGGCTTTCCTGAACCGCGCGCGGCTCCCGCTGGTGGAGCGCCACCCGGTGCGCTTCTGGAAGGCTGTGTCGGCCGTGCTCGCAGTCATGGTGCTGGCGCTGCTGTACCTGCAGTTCGGCACCGAGTGACGCGGGCGTGAATCAACCCGCCAGCCCCACGAACACATTCTGGACGTCGTCGTTGGCGTCGATCGCGGCCAGGAAGGCTTCGACCTCTTCGAGATGGGCGGCGCTGAGGCTCGCGGGATCGACCGGATGCTTGGCCTTGTAGCCCAGCTTGGCCGACACGACGGTGAACCCGTGCGCGGGCAAGGCGCGGCTGACCAGGTCGAGGTCGGCGGCATCGGTCAGGAACAGCGTGGCGCCTTCGGAGTCGCCAGGCTCGAAATCCTGTGCGCCCGCTTCAATGGCCGCGACCTCGGGATCGGCCTGGGATGTCGCCGGCTCGGCTTCGATCATGCCGATGTGGTCGAAGTCCCAGGCCACCGATCCTGAGGTGCCTAACTGCCCGCCGCGAAACAGCACGCGCATCTCGGGGGCGGTGCGCTTGACGTTGTCGGTCAGGCATTCGACCATCACGGCCACCTGGTGCGGCGCGAACCCTTCGTAGATCACATGTTCAAAGTGGACCGCTTCGCC
The DNA here is from genome assembly GCA_025351615.1 of Ramlibacter sp. GTDB lineage: Bacteria > Pseudomonadota > Gammaproteobacteria > Burkholderiales > Burkholderiaceae_C > Ramlibacter. The sequence continues at coordinate 6,412 of JANXVP010000329.1, forward strand.
GGTGAGCCCTGCACCTTTCTTGATGGCACGGTCCAGGGTTTCCTTGGGCATCGACACCTTGCGTGCCTGCTCGACGACCAGCCGCAAGCGCGAATTCGACGCTGGGTCGGCGCCGTTGCGCGCGGCAACCATGATGTCCTTGGCCAGCCGGCCGAACAGCTTGCCCCTGGCGTTTGCCGCCAGTTCCTTGCCCTTGACTTTCCATTGCGCGCCCATGGTGGAATTCCTCTCGAAGGAGTGATCAGGTCAGAAGAAGCGCCATGCCCGGGTCGCCCTTGTGCATCGCCGTCTGGTAGGCCTTGCGCTCGCTCACACGCCGCAGATACGCGCGGATGTTTGCATAGGGCGCCAGGTCGACCGGAAAGAAGTAGCGCATCGTTGTCAGGGTAAAGACGATCATGATGTCCGCGGCTGTGAACTCGCCGCCCGCCAGATAGTCGGCGCCGCCCAGTCTTGTATCGACCAGGCCGAGCGCGCGGTCCAGCCGCCCTTTTGTCGACAGCAGAGTTGGATTGTCCGCCGGCAGATTCAGCCGGCTCAGAATCATGCTGCGTCCCATGATCGCTTGCAGGGTCGCATTGGCGAAGTGGAACCAGTAAAGATAGCTGGCGAAGTCCGGGTGCGTCGGCCCCAGGGCGAGCCGACCGCCGCCGTGCTTCGCGATGATGTAGTCCATGATCGCCCCCGACTCGGCGAGCACGAGATCCCCTTCGGTCAGGACCGGCGCCGTCCCCATCGGATGCATCGCCTTGAGGTCCGGTGGCGCCAGGATGGTGACGGGGTCGCGGGTGTAGCGCTTCAGCGCATAGGGGACCCCCAGCTCTTCGCAGAGCCAGATAATCCGTTCGGACTGCGATTTGCCGAGATGGTGGATGGTCAGCATGGGGTGGTGGCTCGTTGAAACTTGGGTGCTGGAGTTTCTCAGATTCGGGGCGGGTGCCGCCGGGCGTCATCGACAATAGGGGAATGACAGACCTCGAAGACAGCGCAGAAAAGATCAACCAGCCGCGCTTGTGGCGCGACAACGGCTGGACGGCGCGCGTGATCAAGAACGACGACGACGACGGCTGGGCCGTGGCCATGACCCCGGATGGC
>JANXVP010000337.1 GCA_025351615.1 Ramlibacter sp.
GGCGGCGGCGGCTACCTCTGTCTGCAGTGCCACATCAAGTAAGCAGATAGGCAAGCAAGCTTGCTGATCCATCGAAAGGACGCTGGCCTGACGGTCAGCGTCCTTTTTCATTTAGTGCGAGCCCACGTCCATGAACATCGACACATCTAACCGGCGGGATCGGAGAGCAAGTTGACTTTTAGCAAGTCCCCTTTGGACGCCGCAGCCTAGGATGGCACTGATCGGGGCATGCGTTCGAAAAACTGCGGATGCACTCGTCACGTCACCTCCCCAGCCAAAGGTATGCGGTCTTTCCTTTCCCTGTTGCTCATTGCCTGTGCCGGCCTGCTGTTTGCATGCGGTTCGCAGCCGACCGGCTTTGCGCTGATCTTCGACGTCCCGTCCGCGGGTAAAGATCCCGGCCAGGTCCCGGTGGTGCGCGCGCCGCGCCGCGTGCCTTTCGTCGACCCGGGGATCGAGGAGGCGAAGCAATACCTCGCCAGGCTGGAGGCGCTGGCCAAAGCGCCGCCGCCGGCCAACTGGGCGGACGTCTTCAAGCGGCTCCCCAAGGACGACGAAGACAACATCGACTGGATGGCGGCTCTGAAAGACAAGGTCATCACGCCCAGTGGCGTGATCGAGGCCGGCGCCACCGATGAAGGCAAGACGACCGATGACGACATCGAACTGTCCACCTCGGGCAAGCCGGACCGGATGGTGGTGTTCTCCCACGCGTCGCATACCCAATGGCTGACCTGCACCAACTGCCACCCGGCAATTTTCAAGCGGGACGCCGGCACCGCGAAGATCACCATGGCGGCTATCGACGACGGCAAGTATTGTGGCGTCTGCCACGACAAGGTGGCCCTCGCCCAGCCCGACAGCTGCAAGAGCTGCCATCGCATCACGCCCAAACCAGCGCCAAAGCCGGCGCCCAAAGCATCGTGAACCGGATCGCCATTCTTGTTGCGCTGGGCTTGTGGCTGGCTGCGCCATCGGGGGTGGCGGTGGCAGCGGCTGCCAAGCCGGTGGTCGGCGATATCCGGTTCGAACGAAAAACCAAGGGGGACGAGGACTTTCCCCCTGCCGTGTTTCCGCACTGGGTCCATCGGGTCAACTTCAAGTGCTACGTCTGCCACACCAAATCCGTCGGTTTCGAGATGAAAGCGGGCAGCGCCGCGGTCACCATGAATCTGATCGAGGAGGGCAAATTTTGCGGCACATGCCACAACGGCAAGCGAGCTTTTGGTGTGAGCTTTGAAACCTGTACCCGTTGTCACCGCAAATGAGTCGACCGCACCGCGCACGACGAACGATGACCTGCCTGGCCATGGCGGTTTCCATGCTGCCGCTGCAGGCCGGCTGGGCTCAAACGCCAGTGCCCGAGCCCGTGATCGAGCCAGACCGTGTTCCAGCGCCGGCTGCTCCCGCGCCAGTTCCGGCCGCGGCCTCGTTCTCGCTCCAGGACTTCGCCATCGGCCTGGGTTCCTGGACGGGCGCGGTCACGCTCGATTACATCAACAGCATGCAGTCCACCAGTGGTCCGGACGAAAGCAGCTTCAGCACCACGACCAGTGCTTTTTCCGAATCCCTGAAAATCGGCAACATCTTCTATGTCGTCAATCCGCTGCTGCTGAACGGCAGTTTCTCGCTTGACCTGCGACGCACGCAAGGCACAGGCACGGGCACGGGGATCGCCCGGCAGGGCAACGTCATCGGCTACGCCTTCGATGCAAGCATCCTGGAGCAGAAGCCCTACACCGCCCTGCTTTCAGCCAACCGCATCCAGGTGAACACCCTGCAGCCTACCGGCGGCCGCGTGGTGGGTTTGATCGAGAACCGCCGCGCGTCCTTGCATTTGCGCCAGGACAGCATCTTCAAGGATTGGGGCTACCCCTGGCTGGAGGCCAATCTGCGCTTCGAGCAGGTGAAAAACCAGACCACCAGCAGCAACTTCGGCCTCAGCCAGAGCACCGACGAGAAAAACCGGAGGCTCTCCTTCGATGCCAAAAAGGGCTTCGAGACCGCCGATCTCGGGGTCAACTACCAGATCAGCGACCAGCAAAACGCCGTTTTCAGGCAAAGCAACTTTCGCTACCACGTCGGCAGCCTGACCTATAGCCGCGACTTCGGCCCCAACCTGAACCGGCGCCTGGACTCGTCGGTGAGCTACAGCACGCGCGACGGCATCGCGCCGTCGACAACCCGGGGCTTGAGCGAGCACCTGCGCGTCGACCATTATCAAAATCTCAACACCGACTACCAGTACAGCATCAACCAGGTGACGAACAACGGCGCCACCAGCAGCGCCCAGCAAGGAACTTTCTCGGTGGGGCATCAGTGGTACAAGAATCTCAACAGCACGGCCATCTTCAACGCCAACCGCAATACCGTGCCCAACGGTTCC
>JANXVP010000368.1 GCA_025351615.1 Ramlibacter sp.
TCAAGTCGCCGGACGAACCGCTGGTGTTCCTCAAGGGCGAAAACGCGCTCACCGGACACCGGCAATTCACGACGCGCCCGCCGGGCGTGGACTTCATGCACTACGAGTGCGAGCTCACCGTGATCGTCGGCAAGACCGCGAAAAAGGTGAAGCGCGCCGACGCCTTCGACTTCGTTGGGGGCTATACGGTCGCCAACGACTACGCCGTCCGCGACTACCTCGAAAACTGGTACCGCCCCAACCTGCGGGTCAAGAACCGCGACGCGACCACGCCGCTCGGCCCCTGGTATGTGGACGCGGCGGATGTGCCGGACCCGAGGGCGCTGGCTTTGCAGACCACAGTCAACGGCAAGGTCACGCAGTCCGGCAACACCAAGGACATGATCTTCGACGTGCCTTTCCTGATCGAGTTCTTCAGCAGCTTCATGACGCTGCAACCCGGCGACCTGATCCTGACCGGCACACCCGATGGCGTCGTGGACTGCCGCCCCGGCGACGTCATCGTGACTGAAATCGAGGGCATCGGCGCGCTCGTGAACACCATCAATTAGATTCTGACCCCGAATAAACTTTGCGCCCATGAAGATCGATCACCTCATCAACGGCAAGTCTGTCGCCAGCCGCTACTACTTCGAGACCGTCAATCCCGCGACGCAGGAGGTGCTGGCCGAAGTGGCATCGGGCGGCGAAGCGGAGGTGAACGCGGCTGTGGCTGCGGCGAAGGAGGCTTTTCCCAAGTGGGCAGCGACGCCGGCCCCGCAACGCGCCAGGTTGATCCGCAAGCTCGGCGACCTGATCGCCGCGCATGTGGCGGAGATCGCGCAGACCGAGACCAACGATTGCGGGCAGGTCATCGCGCAGACCGGCAAGCAGCTGATGCCGCGCGCGGCCGACAATTTCTACTACTTCGCCGAAATGTGCACGCGGGTCGACGGCCACACCTACCCGACCGACACCCACCTGAACTACACGCTGTTCCACCCGGTCGGCGTCTGCGCGCTGATCTCGCCGTGGAACGTGCCGTTCATGACAGCGACCTGGAAGGTCGCGCCCTGCCTCGCCTTCGGCAACACCGCGGTGCTGAAGATGAGCGAGCTGTCGCCGATGAGCGCTGCGCGGCTTGGCCAGCTGGCGCTGGAAGCGGGCATCCCGCCCGGCGTGCTGAACCTGGTTCACGGTGACGGCAGGCGGGCCGGCGAACCGCTGGTCAAGCATCCGGACGTGCGCGCGATTTCGTTCACCGGTTCCACCGCCACCGGCAACCGCATCGTCAAGGAAGCGGGCCTCAAGAAGTTCAGCATGGAGCTGGGCGGCAAGTCGCCGTTCGTGGTCTTCGGTGACGCCGCCCTGGACCGCGCCCTCGACGCGGCGGTGTTCATGATCTTCTCCAACAACGGCGAGCGCTGCACGGCCGGCAGCCGGATCCTGGTGCAGCAGTCGATTTACGCCGACTTCGTGCAGAAGTTCGTCGCGCGGGCAAAGCGCATCTGCGTCGGCGATCCGCTGGATGAGAAAACCATCGTGGGGCCGATGATCTCGCAGGCGCACCTCGCGAAAGTTCGAAGCTACATCGAACTCGGGCCGAAGGAAGGCGCGACGCTGCTGTGCGGCGGGCTGGACGCGCCGCTGCTGCCGGACCGGGTGAAGAAGGGCAACTATGTGCTGCCGACCGTGTTCGCCGACGTCGACAACCGCATGAAGATCGCGCAGGACGAGATTTTCGGGCCGGTCGCCTGCCTGATCCCGTTCCAGGATGAGGCCGACGCGATCCGCCTGGCCAACGACATCCAGTACGGACTCTCCAGCTACGTCTGGACCGAGAACATCGGCAAGGCGCACCGTGTCGCCGCCGCTGTGGAGGCCGGCATGTGCTTCGTCAACAGCCAGAACGTGCGCGACCTGCGCCAGCCCTTCGGCGGCACCAAGGCTTCCGGGACCGGCCGCGAAGGCGGGACCTGGAGCTACGAAGTCTTCTGTGAGCCAAAGAACATTGCGGTGTCGATGGGCTCGCACCACATCCCGCGTTGGGGGACCGCGTGAACGCGGTCCCCTTTGGGGTGGATTGGAAGCGCCCCACCCAAACCCTCCCCTCGAGGGGAGGGCTTTCATCATGAGCCTGTACGCCACGCAGAAATTTCTGTATCACCTCAACCGCGATGCCTCGGTGCAGCGGCGTTACCGCGAGGACCGGACACAGCTGCTGCAGGAATACGCATTGAACGACGAAGAGCGGACGGCGATCGACATCGGTGACATCGGCAAGCTTTATGTGCTGGGCTGCAATGGCCAGTTGCTGATGCACTTCGCACCCTTGCTGGGCATCGCGTGGGCCGACTACCTGGAGGCCATGCGTGAGGGCGTGCGCAAGTACGGGCCGGTACGCGCGGGCATTTACGCCATGACCACAGGCATCGACGAGAAAGTGGCCGGCGTATGAGGCGCTGGCCATGAGCCTGGTCTTCGCTGGCGTCTGCAGCCACGCTCCCGGCATCACGGGGCGCGCGCACCTGGCCGACCCGGTACTTAAAGACGAACTCCATCGGCAGTTCTTTCGCATGGGAGAGGCCCTGCGGGCGACCAGGCCCGATGCCGTGATGGTCATCGCGGCCGAGCACTTCGCCAACTTCTTCATGAACAACATGCCGGCTTACGCGATCGGCATGGCGGACGACTACGAGGGCCCGATCGAAGACCCGGCCTGGCTCGGCATCGCCAGGACCAGAGTGCCCGGCAACGCGGACCTGTCGCGGCGGCTGATCTGCAACGTGCTGCAGGACGTGGACGTGGCCTATGCCGAAGAGTGGAAGCTCGACCACGGCATCATGGTGCCACTGCACTTCCTGACACCGAAGTTCGACCACGCCATCATTCCGGTGAACATCAACTGCCAGGGACCGCCGTTGACGCCGCTCAAGCGGGTCTGGGTCTTCGGCGAAGCGCTGCGCCGCGCCTGCGACAGCGTGCCGGAACGCATCGCACTGGTGGGCACCGGTGGCATTTCGCACTGGCCGGCGACGCCCGATTCGGGCAAGGTCAACGAACCATGGGACCGCGAGTTTCTGGACCGCTGGAGCCGCAACGACAAGGATGCGCTGCTGTCGTACACCGATGAAGCGACCTATGCCGAGGCCGGCCAGGGCGGCTTCGAGATCCGCAATTTCATCACCGTCGCGGCGGCCGCTCGCGGTCGCGGTACCGTGCTGCACTTCAAACCGATCCCGATCTTCGCGGTGAGCTGCACCGTGGCCACCATGACAGTGGAGTAAGGAACAGGCCATGCCGCACCTCGTCATCCTCTACACGCCCAACATCGAGCCGAAGTCCGACCTGAGCGCGCTGTGCCGTTCGCTGGCCGACACGATGCTGAGCCTGCGCGACGAAGCGGACAAGCCGGTGTTTCCGATCGGCGGCACGCGGGTGATGGCCTATCCGGCGGCGCACTTCGCCGTGGCGGATGGCAAGGGCGATTACGGCTTCATGTACCTCAACGTGCGCATGGCTTCGGGCCGCAGCGACGCGGTGAAGAAAGAGGTCGGCGACAGCCTGTTGGCGGTCGTGAAGCAGCACCTCGCGCCCATCTTCGAGAGCGAGTTGATCGGCATCACGCTGCAGGTGGACGAGAGTCCCGGCCAGGTCTACGACGGCAAGCACAGTTCGCTGCATCCACTGTTCGACAAATGACTCCCCCCACCGTCATTCCCGCGCAGGCGGGGATGACAAAAGAAAACTGAATGCTTGACAAGAATCTCATCCAGCAACTGGCCAACGAACTGAACGAGAGCGAAAAGAATCGCGTGCAGGTCGAGCATTTCTCCAAACGCCATCCCGGCATGACCGTCGAGGACGGCTATGCCGTGTCGCGGGCCTGGGTGAAGATGAAGACCGATGCCGGCGCTGTCCGGCGCGGCCACAAGATCGGCCTGACCTCCCGCGCGATGCAGCAGGCCAGCCAGATCGACGAGCCCGATTTCGGCACGCTGCTGGACGACATGTTCTTCGAGCCCGGCGACATTCCGGCCAGCCGCTTCATCGCGCCGCGGGTGGAGGTCGAACTGGCTTTCGTGCTCAAGCGCAAGCTCGAGGGAACCAGCATCGGCATCGACGAGGTGCTGGCCGCCACCGACTACGTGACGCCGGCGATCGAGATCATCGACTCGCGCATCGAGCAGCAAGACCGCCAGACCAAGGTGTTTCGCAAGGTGCAGGACACCATCAGCGACAACGCCGCAAACGCCGGCATCGTGCTCGGCGGGCGCAGAGTCAAGCCTGGCGAAGTGGATTTGCCGTGGTGCGGCGCCATCCTGCGCCAGAATGGGGCCGTCGAAGAAACTGGGCTGGCTGCCGGCGTGCAGGGCCACCCGGCCATTGGGGTCGCCTGGCTGGCCATGAAACTGGCGCCCTGGGGCGAGTGCCTGGAAGCCGGCGACACGGTGCTTGCCGGCTCGTTCACCCGGCCCGTGCTGGCCAGAATGGGCGACGTCTTCGACGCCGACTACGGCGCGCTGGGCCGATTCGCATTTACCTTCGTCTGAAAAGGGCTCCTCATGCAACTCCCGGTCAATCCCTTCAAACAAGCCCTTGCTGAAAAGCGTGCCCAGATCGGTCTCTGGGTCGGCCTGGGCGATTCGTACACCACCGAAATCTGCGCCGGCGCCGGCTTCGATTGGCTGCTGCTGGACGGCGAGCATTCGCCCAACGACCTGCGCAGCCTGCTGCAACAGGCGCAGGCGGTCGCGGCCTATCCGGCGTCGCATGCGATTGCCCGGGTGCCGGTCGGCCACGGCCACGCCGGCACCACGCTGATCAAGCAATACCTCGACTTGGGCATCCAGACCTTGCTGGTGCCGATGGTCGACACCGCGCCGCAGGCGACGGCCCTGGTGCGGGCGATGCGTTACCCGCCGCGGGGAATCCGCGGCATGGGCGGCGCGCGCGCGTCGCGCTGGGGCCGCATCGCCGCTTACCCGAAAGAGGCCAACAGCCAGGTCTGCCTGCTGGTGCAGGCGGAATCCCAGGAAGCGCTCGACAACCTCGATGCCATCGCCGCCACCGAGGGCGTCGATGGCATCTTCATCGGCCCCGCAGACCTGTCCGCGTCGCTCGGCCACGTCGGCGATCCCATGCACGCCGACGTGCAGGCGGCGATCGAGGATGCGGTGCGGCGCATCAACAAGGCCGGCAAGGCCGCCGGCATCCTGACGCCCGACGAAGCGCTGGCCCGTCGCTACCTGGACATGGGCTTCCTGTTCGTCGCCGTCGGCCTGGACAACAACCTGCTGGCGAAGCACACCAGCGCGCTGGCGGCGCGTTTCAAGACGCAGCTCAACGCGCCCGCGGCCAGCAAGACCTATTGAGCGATCTGCACCCAGTCCAACCAGGAGACCTCCATGACCCACTCTGACGGCATCCAGCGCCGCACTCTTCTGCAATCGGCCGGCGTCTCGGCGCTGCTCGCCGGCATCGGCCAGCAGGCGTTCGCACAGTCCCAGATGGAAGTCGTGCGGCTGATCACCGGCTTCGCCGCCGGCGGCACGTCGGACACCACCTGCCGACGGGTGGCGACCCGGCTCGCGCCCGAGTACGCGAAGACCGCGGTGGTCGAGAACAAGACCGGCGCCGGTGGCCAGATCGCAGTGCAATACGTCAAGGCGGCGGCGCCGGACGGTACCACCGTGCTGCAGACGCCGACCTCGATGCTCACGATCTACCCGCACATCTACAAGAAGCTGCCGTACGACCCGGTCGCCGACCTGACGCCGGTGACGCTGGCCTGCAGCTTCGACTTCGGTTTCGCCGTCGGACCGGCGGTGCCGCTCAGCGTCAAGACGGTGCCGGAGTTCCTGCTCTGGGCCAAGGCCAATCCGCTGGGCCAGAATTTCGGCTCGCCCGCGGCCGGCTCCACGCCGCACTTCATCGGCGCCCTGCTGGGCAAGAGCGGCGGGCTGGACATGAAGCACGCCGCCTACCGCGGCACGCAGCCGGCAATGCTCGACCTGCTCGGCGGCAACATTTCTGCCGTATCGGGCCCGATCGGCGACATCACGCAGCACCTGCCGACCGGCAAGGTCCGCATTCTGGGCGTCTCGGGCGCCAGGCGCAGCCGTTTCGCCCCCGACGTCCCGACCTTTGCCGAGCAAGGCCTGCCGGAGCTGACCCACAGCGAGTGGTTCGCCTTCTTCCTGCCCGCCAAAGCCTCGCCCGAGATCGTGAGCCGCCTGAACGCGGCGATGAAGGTCGCGCTGGCGCAAAAGGACGTGGTCGACGGCATGGCAGGCTTCGGCCTGGAGGCGATGTCGTCGACGCCGGCCGAACTGGCCGACCTGGTGAAGAAGGACACCGCCAAATGGGCGCCGATCGTGAAGCAGGTCGGCTTCTCCGCCGAAGCCTGATGGCCTGATGGTCTGAACCGAAAGGATGCCGCCATGAACGCCGTTCTCAAACCCGCCGGCAAACCGGGCATGCACCCGGACGAATGGGCCGTGCGGGTGGAGCTCGCCGCCTGCTACCGCGTATTCGTGCTGCTGGGCTGGACCGAGATGATCTACAACCACATCACGCTGCGCGTGCCGGACAGCGTGACGCGGGGCGCTACCGCGGGAGCTTCGAAAGCGCCGCAGTTTCTGATCAATCCGTTCGGCCTGCACTACAGCGAGGTGACGGCGAGCAACCTGCTCAAGATCGACCTGCAGGGCAACAAGCTGGACGAGAGTCCCTGGGCCGTGAACCCGGCCGGGTTCACGGTGCACGCCGCGATCCACGACAAGCTGCCCGACGCCCACTGCGTAATGCACACCCACACCACCAACGGGCTGGCGGTCGCCTGCTCGCAGGTGGGGCTGGCGCAGAACAACTTCTATTCCGCGCAACTGCACGGCATGGTGGCGTACCACGACTTCGAAGGCATCACGGTGCACGCCGACGAGACACCGCGGCTGCTGAAAAACATCGGTACCAAGCCAGCGGTGATCCTGCGCAACCACGGCCTGCTGACATGGGGCCGGACCTTGCCGCTCGCTTTCGTGCGCTTGTGGACCTTGCAGCGCGCCTGCGACGTGCAGGTGGCGCAAGCGGCCCTCGGCCCGGCCATTGCGGTGCCGCTCCACGTCGCCGAGAAGACGGTGCAGGATTCGTTCCAGTGGGACACCCGCTTCGGCGCCGGCCAGGACGTCTTCGACGCGCTGGTGCGCCAGGTCGACCGGATCGACGCCAGCTACAAGAACTAGAGGCTGCCAGTGAAAGTCGGGATTTACGGAGCCGGCGCCATCGGCGGCTGGATCGGAGCGAGGCTGGCGCAGGCCGGCTGCGAAGTCAGCATGGTGGCGCGCGGCGCAACGCTGGAAGCGTTGCAGATGCATGGCCTGCGGCTGGACCAGGCCGGGACGACCACGCCCGCGCCGGTGCGTTCCAGCGAGTCGCCGGCCGAACTCGGTGTGCAGCAGCTGGTGGTCGTCGCCGTGAAGGCGCCGGCCATGCGCGAGGTGGCGATGGCCATCGGCCCGATGATCGGCCCCGACACCATGGTCCTCAGCGCGATGAACGGCGTGCCCTGGTGGTTCTTCGACGGCTTCGGCGGAGAGTACGCCAACACGCGACTCCAGGCGATCGACCCGGACGGCGCCATCGCCCGCGCCATCCCGGCGAAACACATCATCGGCTGCGTGGTCCACGCCAGCTGCTCGCTGCACCGCCCCGGTTTCGTCAAGCTGAATTTCGGCAACC
>JANXVP010000421.1 GCA_025351615.1 Ramlibacter sp.
CAGCCCCAAAGGCACGCGGCTGGAAACCCGCTGCCCCGGCGCCAACGTCAATCCCTACCTGGCGATGGCGGCCGTCATCGCCGCCGGCATTCATGGCGTCGAGCGGGGACTCAAGCTCACAAGCGCTATTTCGAGATCATCTGATGATTGACATCCGCCACCTTGCCGCCAGCGGCGCCACACCATGAGCAGCAACAGGTTTTCATTTCCGACCGCCATCAAGTTCGGCGCCGGTTCCCGCAAGGAGGTAGCCGGTCACCTGTTGGCCCGGGGGCTCAGGCGCCCGCTGATCGTGACCGACAAGGCCATCGCGATGCTGCCGGTGCTGGAGGAATTCAAGCGCCACCTGGGTGGACTCGAGGTCTCGGTCTATTCCGGCGTCCATGGCAACCCGACTGCGCGCCAGGTGATGGAGGGCGCCGAGGCGTTCAAGTCGCACCAGGCCGATTGCGTGATCGGTTTCGGCGGCGGCGCCGCACTCGACGTGGCCGAGGTGGTGGGAATCCCCGCCACGCACGACGGCCACATCGTCGACTATGCGTGGGATCACCCGCAAGTGCGCGCCATCGACCGGGAGTTGCCGTATTTCGTGGCGTTGCCGACCACGTCGGGCACCGTCTCCGAGGTTGGCCGTTCCGCTGTGATCAGCGACGACGACACGCACCTGAAGCGGATCATCTTCAGCGCCAGGCTGCTGGCCAGGGTTGCTTTCGCCGACCCGGAACTGACGCTGGCCCTGCCGCCCGGCGTCACCGCCGCGACCGGGATGGATGCGCTGACCCACAACATCGAAAGCTACCTGTCGCCCGCCTACCACCCGCTGTGTGACGGCATTGCGCTGGAATGCGCGCGCATTGCGGCGCGGGCGCTGGTCAAGGCGGTGGCCGAGCCGCAGAACCTGCAGGCGCGCAGCGACATGATGATGGCGTCGATGATGGGGGCCATCGCCTTCCAGAAAAACCTCGGCGCCGTGCATTCCTGCGCCCACGCGCTCGGCGCAGTCTGCGACCTGCACCACGGCCTGGCCAATGCGCTGATGACCGACACGGTGCTGGACTGGAACCATGCGGCCGCGCCGGAGAAATTCGACGAGCTGGCGCACGCCTGCGGGGTCGGCGGCGGCAAGGCCTTTGTGCCCTGGCTCAGGCAGCTCAAGACGCGTGTCGGCATCACCGGCGGCCTGGGCGACTACGGCGTCAGGGTGCAGCAGCGGCCCCGCCTGGTGCAGGTCGCTGCCGACGACATCTGCCATCGGACGAATCCGCGTCCGGTGACGGCTGCCGACTTCAGGCGGCTGTTCGAAGCGGCGATGTGATGGCAGCGGTTTCGCGGTTGAAGATCGGCATCTCGGCCTGCTTCATGCATGCCGATCCGGCGCGGGCGCTGTTCACCGGCAAGACCCTGCAGTATGTCGAACAGTCGATCGCGCACTGGATCATGTCCACCGGCGCGCTGGCGGTGATGGTACCCAGCCCCACGGGCGCCACGCAGCGCGGCGACGTCACGCTCGACCATTACGCCGCCTGGCTCGACGCACTGGTGCTGCACGGCGGAGCCGACGTCTCGCCGCTCAGTTACGGCGAGCAGCCACTGCAGCAGAAGTGGTCCGGCGACCGGGTCCGCGACGACTACGAGATCGCGCTGGTTGCCGCCTTCGAGCGCCATGGCAAGCCGGTGTTCGGCGTCTGCCGCGGCCTGCAGCTGATGAACGTCGCCTGCGGCGGCACGCTGTACCAGGACATCGAGACCCAGGTGCCGAAGTCGCTCCGGCACCGCGATGCGGCCATCTACGACCAGAATTTTCACAGCGTCGAGATCGTGCCCGGCTCGCGCCTCGCCTCGCTTTACCCGCAGGCGCACCGCGTGACCGTGAACAGCATCCACCATCAGGCCATCAAGGACCTGGCACCGGGCTTCGCGGTGGAGGCGGTCAGCAACGAAGACGGCCTGGTGGAGGCGATCCGCCGCAGCGACCGCGCCATGTCTTACCTGGCGGCCGTGCAGTGGCACCCCGAATTTCACCTCCCCGGCGCCCAGACGCTGGATGGCGCCGCCTTGCTGAACGATTTCCTGGATGCCGCGCTTGCGGCCCGGTCCGCATCCCGATGACCGAGCTGGCGATTCACAATCCGGCCACCGGTGAACGCATCGCCGGCGTGCCGGCCGACGACGTGGCAACGGTCGCGGTCAAAACGGCGCGCGCCCGTGCCGCGCAGCCGGCTTGGGCCGCCATGCCACTGGCCGAGCGCCTGGCCTGCATCGGGCGCTTCCGCGATGGCGCCGTTCGCGAGCTTGAGACGCTCCGCCGTCACCATGACGCGCGAAACCGGCAGGCCGATCAGGGTGTCGCGCAACGAACTCAACGGACTGTTGCCGCGGATCGACTTTTTCATGCAGCAGACCCGGCCCTTCATCGCCATCGAGACGGTACACGATGAAGGCGGCATGCGTGAACAGATCGAGCATGTGCCGCTCGGAGTGGTGGCGAACATCTCGGCC
>JANXVP010000447.1 GCA_025351615.1 Ramlibacter sp.
GGCGCGCACGTGGCGCCCCTTGGCATGCGCTTTTACACCGGCAACACCTTCCCGGCCGCGTACAAGAACACGATGTTCGTCGCCCAGCACGGCTCCTGGAACCGTGAAGTCAAGCAGGGCTACAACGTGGTCCACGTCACCGTCGACAAGAATGGCCACGCCAAGTCCGAACCGTTCCTCGAAGGCTTCATGACCGACGCCAAGGCCGACCCGCCGATGTGGGGCCGGCCGGTCGACCTGCTGGTTCTGGCCGATGGGTCGATGCTGGTTTCCGACGATTACAACGGTGTGATTTACCGGATCAGCCACAGCAAATGAGCGTTCGCCATCGAGCTGGCAGGGCGGCTGCTGCGCTGCTGTGCGCCCTGGCAGCCGTCGTGCCGGGAGTAGCGGCCGGCGCCGATGCCGAAGCGGGCCGGCAAAAAGCCCAGCTGTGCATGGCCTGCCACGGTGAGAACGGCAATTCCGCCCAAACAGCGTTTCCATCGCTGGCGGGTATGCCCGGCCAGTTCATCGTGTCAGCGCTGTATCAATTCCGGGAGGGCAAACGCGTCAACGCCATCATGTCGCCGATGGCGGCCCACCTGACCAACGCCGACCTGAATGATCTCGCCGCCTACTTCTCGGCGCAGAAGCTCCGGCCGCCCTCTGCCACCATCGCGCCTGAGCGGGCCGCACAGGGCCGAATGCTGGCGCAGAAGAACAACTGCACCGCCTGCCATGCCGCCACGCTCACCGGTCAGCAACACATCCCGCGCCTGGCCGGGCAGCAGCGCGAGTATCTCGCAGTGCAGCTGAGCGCCTTTCGCGCCGGCACGCGGGCGGAGATGGACGGCGTCATGACTTCCGCCGCGCAAGGCCTGTCGGCCGAAGACATCGATTTGCTGGCCGACTATCTGTCCACCCTGAACACGCCCTGAGATCCGAGGCGGGGCAGACGTCACGATCCGACATGCAAGCCATCCTGAAATTTTTTGCCGCAGTCCTTGCGCTACTCCTGTCGCTGGGCCTGCCGGCGCAAGACCTTCCGGCGAAATTCGACCCGCAGCGCCATGCCGCTACCGACCTTGCGACGGCAACCGCCGCTGCCAAGGCGCAGCACAAGCGCGTGCTGGTCGATGTGGGCGGCGAGTGGTGCCCCTGGTGCCACATCCTGGACCGCTTTGTTGCGGCCAATGCCGACGTGAAGAAACTCGTCGATGAGAACTATGTCTGGCTCAAGCTGAACTGGTCGCCCCAAAACAGGAACGAAGCCGTGCTCTCCCGCTGGCCCAGGGTCAAGGGTTACCCGCACCTGTTCGTGCTGGACGGCGACGGCCGGCTGGTGCACTCGCAGGACACTGGCCAGCTCGAGGCCGGCAGCGACTACGACAAGGACAAGGTGCTGGCTTTCCTGCGGCAGCAACGTGGTCCCTAGCGCGACCCCACCGGCCATGCCTGCCGGCAGCTCCGGCGGTCTCTCCGGCCGGGACCTGGTGGCCGCGCTCGTGATCGTCCTGATCTGGGGCGTGAACTTCATCGCGATGAAATTCGCGTTGCTGGACCTCACGCCCTTCCAGATGGGCGCCGCACGCTACCTGTTCGCGGCGTTGCCGCTGGTACTGCTGGTCAAGCGCCCGGGGCTGCACTGGAAGTGGGTGGTGCTGTATGGACTGTTCCAGGGCGTGGGACAGTTCGGCTTCCTGTTCAGTGCGCTGAAGGTCGGCATGACGGCGGCGCTGGCGTCGGTGCTGATGCAGACCCAGGTCTTTTTCACGGCGCTCTTCGGCTTCGTGTTGCTCAAGGAGCGGGCCGGCAGGCCGCTCCAGGTCGGGCTGCTGCTGGCCGCGTTCGGCCTGGCGTGTTTCGCGATGAACTATGTGGCGCCGAACGCCGCCAGCGGCACGACCGTCTGGGGCTTTGTCTTGAGCCTGTGCGCGGCGGCGATGTGGGCGGCCTCGAACATCGTGGCGCGCAAGGCGCAGCAAGCCGGTGGCAGTTTCGACGCGCTGGCATTTGTCGTGTGGTCCGCCGTGGCGCCGATCCTGCCGTTCATGCTGCTGACCTGGTGGCTGGATCCGGCGCAGACCCGTTGGCACTGGACCCACGCGTCCTGGCGCACCTGGGTGTCGGTGGCGTTCTTGGGGTGGGTGGCGACGGTCGCGGCTTACGGCATGTGGACCGGGCTGCTCAAGCGCCACCCCGCCAACCGCGTCGCGCCCTTCAGCCTCGGCGTGCCGGTGGTCGGCATCACGGCCGGCATGCTGGTGCTGGGCGAAGCGGTCACGCCCTGGCAATGGACCGGCATCGTGCTGATCGTGGCGGCGCTGGGCTGCGTCATGTTCGGGCCTTCTATCGCGCAGCGGCTACGGACTCCCCGGTGACGTTCAAGGCCGGGCGGCCTCGAGCAGATCGCGGGTGCGGATGGCCTCACGCCGCGCAGCCTCGGCGAAGTCGTCGCCGCTGGACGCGTACAGGATGGCGCGGGACGAATTGACGACGATCAGCGCGTCGGCACGCCAGCCGGCCTTCACCGTCGCAGCGGCGTCTCCGCCCTGCGCTCCGACACCTGGAATCAACAGCGGCACGGTCGGGGCCACCTGGCGCACGCGTTCGATCTCCGCGGGATAGGTCGCGCCAACCACGAGGCCGAGCTGGCCGTTGAGGTTCCACGGACCTTGCGCCAGTCGGGCCACGTGTTCGTACAGCAGCGGCTGCCCTTCGACCGACGCCAGCCGCTGGTTCTGCAAGTCGTCGCCGCCGGGATTCGAGGTGCGGCACAAAAGAAAAGCGCCCTTGTCCGGTGACGTCAGGTACGGCTGGACCGAATCGAAGCCCATGAAGGGTGACAGCGTCACCGCGTCGGCGCCATAGCGCTCGAATGCCTCCCGCGCGTACTGTTGCGCAGTGGATCCTATGTCGCCGCGCTTGGCGTCGAGGATCACCGGCACGTGCGCCGCATTGCGGCGCATGTGGTCCATCAGGCGTTCGAGCTGGTCCTCCGCGCGATACGCGGCGAAATACGCGATCTGCGGCTTGAACGCGATCACGAGATCCGCGGTGGCATCGACAATGCGCGCGCAGAAGTCGTAGATGCGCCCCGAGTCGCCCTTGAGCGCACCCGGAAATCGCGATGGCTCCGGGTCCAGGCCAACGCAGAGCATGGAGCCGTTGCTGCGCCCGGCGCCACGCAGTCGGTCGAGAAAGGTCATGGCGGCGATTGTAAGGAGCAGGCTGTAACCGCCTTCCACCCGCTGGTGACCTTCGGCTACGCGCAGGCCGCGCAGTTCTCGCTGGCGCGCTTGCTGCCGCTGGCCACGACGCTGACGGTGACGTTGATTCCGCTGATGGCGTGTTCAACGGCGGCGTGTGGCTGCACGAGGTGCTGCACTGGCAGGGCCACGCGGCCGTGGTGGTGATGTCGGCGATCGCGTCGGTTCTGTGTCCGGCGCACCAGGGCACTCCAAGCAAATCGTTGACGGCCGCGACCTCATCCCTTTTTGCAGGTAAAGGGATGCCCGGGCTGTCGCACAAACGAGAGATGCCTGGAACAAAAAACGAAACGAGAGTGGACCCACATGCGGAGTGCTGTAGGTCCGCATGAAGGTGGCCGCCGACGGCTGGCCGTTTCTTCACTCATTTCGATATTGGAGTTTCCCATGAAGTTTCGACAAATCTCCTTGGTCCAGGCGCTCGCAACGGCTTTCGGATTGACCCTCGCAGGGTGCGGAGGTGGCGGCGACGGACCTGCGGCCACGCCCGTCTCTGCTTCCGCCTCCGGCGCCGCTTCCTCTCTCTGCCCGGCTCAGGCCATGACATGGACGGCTAACAGCAGCACATGCTCCGGCGCCGGCGCCCAAGCGGCGTCCGGCTCGAGCATCGTGGTCACGAACAGCGCAGCCGGCCTTGGAGGGACAGCCAGCTTCGCATGCACCGCTGGCGCGTGGCAGGCGCCGGGCAATGCCAATTGCGCATCGGCCACGCCCACGCCCACACCAGCGCCAGCGTCACCGCCTCCTGCCCCAGCCCCAGCGCCTGCGCCTGCGCCAGCCCCAGCGCCTGCCCCAGCCCCAGCCCCTGCACCTGCACCTGCACCTGCACCCGGCGATAGCAAGCAAACGTCGTAGTCCTCATCAACCCAACACCTTCCGATCAGGAGAATCCAAATGAATCACAAACTTGTCTCAAGCATCGCCCTTTTACTGGCAGCGCTGAGTGGCGCCGCGGGCGCGCAGTCGGTCTTTCCGCAGGGATCCATCGTTCCGCTGTCCATGGTGGACGGAGCCGGCTCGTTGGTCGACCCGACCAACGGCGGCCAATGCGGCTCTTTCGGCGGCTTCGGCTGCTACCGCGACGACGTGATGCTGCACGGCGGCCGCAGCGTTTCCTCGTCCGCCGTGTTCCAGGTGCTCAACGCTGGCGGCGCCTGCAATTACGTGGCGCTGGAAGGCCTGGCGCCTGCCTACGTGACGGTGAAGAACTGGAACGAGGCGTACCCGGGCGAGCTGACGACCGCCTCCACGTCGGAGGTCTACTACGCCAACTCAGCGCCGGCCAGCTTCGCGATGCCGCAGGGATGGTCCACCATCAACGTCACCAGCGCATCCCCGATTCCGTCCTTCTCGCAAACCGTCCGCCTGACCTGCCAAGGCGCACCTTCATCCGCCGGCGGCTTTGCGATCGCGCCCTCGGTCGGTACGCGCCGCTCCAACCCGTTGCTGGTCGCCAACTGGCTAAATCCGGACGACCTGACAGTTCACTGGAGCGGCAACGGCTCTCTGATCAGCTTTTCGGACAACCAGGCGCATCCCGACTCGCAGGTGGGATACGGGCGCACCCGCGACGTTGCGGTCACATTTCCTGGAGCCTACGCAGGCACGCTGTTCCAAGTCTACGCAGGCAACAGCACCTGCCGGCGCGTCAACGTCTCCTCCAGTGTCTCCGCCTCCGCCCAGGTGCAATTCAAAGAGTGGACCCAGAGGAACTGGTCGTTCGCGCCTGGTTCGAGTGACATCGGCGCCGGCTTGCGGGGGATCCCGCTGCCGATGACGCTGGACCTTGCGCCCAACGCCTACCACATCATCAAGATCGAACCGTTCGCGCCCGAGAAGGGCACGGTGTCGGTGCAATGCGTGTGACGGACTGGACCCTGCTCGGCCTGATCGGGCTGGGGTCGGCGGCGGTGCTGGTCGCGGCGGCGAACGGCCTGTTCGCCGACCCGCTTCCAGAACTCGCGGTGCCGTCACGGCGACAGGCGGACGTGCAGCGCACGGCGTTTCGGCCAGCGGATCCACCGCCCGTTGCGCAGGCGCCTCCGCCCGCGGTCAGCCTCGCTAGCCCCGTGCACGCTCAAGCCGCGCTGGCGGAGCAGGGCGAATGGCGCTTCCCACCGCTGGCGGAGGCCAAGGCGGCGCGGCCCCCCGCGGGAAGCGACGACCTGCAGCGGCCGGCGCCGGTGCTGGCGCCTGGCGAACAGCAGGCGGCATGGGCGGCTCGCGACAAGCTGGCCAATGCGGGCGCAATGGACCGGCCCGCAGCGTCCCCTGTACTGACGCGGGTACATAACGGACCCTCGCCTGACAAGGCCGGGACCGAGCGCTGAGACTGGTCCTCCCCCACAGCGCGCAGCGCCGGAAACCGAAAGCCGTGGTCCCATCCGCGGCTTTTTCTTTGGGCGCGTCGATGCTGCAGCCTGCTCCGGTAATGGATCACAAACTGGAGGGCACCCGATCGGATGCGCGCAGGACAAACCTTTCCTAGACTGCATCCATACCAACACGGAGGCTCACCATGGACCTTGCAACCACTCTCTTCGCCGACGCCACTCCCGCGCGCGCAACGGCCAACGCCGAAACGATTGCGCCGAACCCGGAGTTCGCCTGGCGCGTGTTGGAAGAGATCGACTACGGCCTCATCCTGGTCGACCCGGACGGCAGGATTCAGCATGCCAACCACCTGGCACGCCACGAGTTTGCACGGGCGCGGTTCCTGCGCATCGAGCGGGGAATGGTCACCAGCATCAACTCGTTGCAGAGCGACGAGGTGGCGCGCGGTATTCGCCACGCCGCCCGGGGCCGGCGCCAGATGCTGAGCCTGCGCCATGGCGCCGAAAGGCTGTCGGTCGCCTGCGTTCCGCTGTTCCAGCCGTACGAAGGAGAGTCGGCATCGGTGCTGCTGATGCTCGCCCGGCGCACTGGCACACAGAACCTCGCGGTCTCCTTCTTTGCGCGGGAACATCGTCTCTCGCCGACCGAGGAGGCGGTGCTCCGGTCGCTGTGCGACGGGCTGGATGTGCAGGACATCGCCACGGCGCATGGCGTCTGCGAATCCACGGTGCGCACGCAGGTGCGGTCCTTGCGGGACAAAACCGATTCCAGCAGCATCCGCCAGATGGTGCAACGCGTGGCGGCGCTGCCGCCGGTGGTGCCGTGCGGCCTGCGCGGCGCGGCTACAGCACAATTGGCGTTGTGACCACGCGTTCAACCATGCTGTCCCTGACCCAGTCCATGGCATCCGATCCCGGCGCACCGGCGCAAGTCGCCCAAGCCATCCCCCATCTCGAAGCCCTTGCCGCACTCGGCAGCGTGCGCACCTTCCGCCGGGGCCTCGCCCTGATCCAGGAGGGCGACCGCGGCGACACGCTCTACGTCGTGCGC
>JANXVP010000473.1 GCA_025351615.1 Ramlibacter sp.
GAAGCGTACTTCGCCGACTTGGCGCACGTGAAACTGGCCGCGTAAGATGAAATCCCCGGAGCGCCCCGAGTTGCCCACCGCGTCGGTCGGTTCGTCGCAAGCGCCGACCGCCGCCGTGGACAACTCTGCACCTTTTGCAACGCGCCCGCAGTCCACTTATAAATCGGGGAAAGCTGTTCAAACAAGCGGAGCCACTTCTCTGATTTGATGTCCGGCTTAGTGGCAAATGGCGCAAAACCGCGAAGTTACTGGGCCGTTTGGGTATCGGTGGAGTGTCCCGTCCACTTCGCCAGTCAGCAAGGGTTTGCCGCTATGAAAGTAGTGGCAAACCCATTTTTCTCCATTTGGTCTTGTAAGCTATTGATTGTTCAACGGGTTTGACGTTTCCTGTTGGAGGGGCTGATGTGTTCACTCGGCCCCCGTCCCAGACGTGGCCTGACTGCCGGGCGTGGCAGCGGGCAGGAAAGCGTCGGTGAAGCAGGCATCTTCCCCCAGGCCCTGTGCCATGAATGCCGGCACGGCCGCCTCGACCAATTTGAGAGAACCGCAGACGTAAACCTCGTAGCCTGTCAGGTCGCCGAAGTCGGCCAGCATGGCCTCATGCACCCGGCCGACGCGGCCGTTCCAGGCATCCTGAGGCTGGGGATGGGAGAGCACCGGAACCACCTGGAAATTGGCATGCTGGCGCTGCCAGCCTTCCACCAGATCGAGCAGGTACAGGTCCTGCCGCTGTCGCCCACCCCAGTACAGCCGCATCGGCCGCTGCACGCCGCGGTGGAAGGCGTCCTGGAGGATGCTCTTGACCGGCGCGAAACCGGTCGTCCGGGCGACGAACAGGATGGGGCGGGTGCTGTCCTGCAGCACGAAGCTGCCCAGCGGCCCCTCGAAGCGCAGCGTGTCGCCCAGGCGCATGCCCTGGAACACGTGGCTGGTGAAGCGCCCGCCAGGGATGCGCCCCACCTGCAGCTCGATCTGGGCGTTTTCGTTCGGCGGATTGGCGAACGAGAACGCCCGCCGTTGGCCGTCGTCCAGCAGGATGTTGATGTACTGGCCCGCGCGGAAGGCAATCGACCGGTTGTCGGGCAGTGCGACCAGCACCCGCATCACATCGGGAGCAAGAAGTTCCAGCGCCACCACGCGGCCCGTGTGCACCGCGGCACCGGCGCCGACCCCCGCCGGCGACTCGACCTCGATCACCACGTCGCCCACCGGCAAGGCACAGCACAGCAGCGCCTTGCCCTGTGCCTTGAGCGCATCGGGCAAGGCGCTGCGCTGGTAAGGCCGGTGCTCGACGCTACCTTGCGTGACGCGGCAAAGGCACATGCTGCAGCCGCCGTTGCGACACTCGTAGGGCAAAGCCAATCCCACGCGCAGTCCCGCTTCCAGCAGTGTCTCGCCTTCGCGCAGCAGGAGCTGGGTCTCGGACCCGTCGGCGCCGTGCACTACCGCCCGGGACTGGCGTTTTTGTCTACGTCCGAACTTTGGTGGCCACCACGGCAACATGACCAGCAATGCGGTACCGCCAGCGGCCAGCACCCACACCTGGCCAAGCGGCCGTCCGTTGACCAGCGGCAGCAGCGCCAGGTAGAACCAATCGAGCTGCAGGCTTTGTACGGCGGTGCCAAGGTCGGCCGCACCGCCCTGGCTCAGCACCGGCCGGGCTAGCGAGAGCACCAGCAGGGCCGCCAACAGGCTCCAGCCGATGCGTCTGGGCGGGACCGTGCGCGCCTTGGGCACGCGCTGCACGTGCACCATCATCATCAGCAACACCAGCAGAGGCAGGCCGATGTGAACAAACGACAGCAGCGAAAAGAAACGGTCGCCGACGCTGGCGGGATGGATGAAGTTGCGCATCAGCGTGCCGCCGAAGCTGGGCAGCCAGTCCAGCCACTCGAAACTCGCGACGGTCACGAACTGCGCCAGGCGGTCCCAGGGCAGCATGAAGCCGTTGATCCCGGACGCATAGACCAGCCAGATCAGCGCCACGCCAGTGATCCAGGAGAACCAGCGGAAGCCATGGTATTGGTCGAAGGCGAAATGCCGCAGCAGGTGCACCACCATGGTGACCACCATCGCGTCCGAGGCGTAGCGGTGGACACTGCGCATGATGCCGCCGGCAAACCACTGGCCGTGCGTCAGCGCCTCGACCGACAAGTAGGCCTCGGCGACCCCGGTCTCGAAGAAGGCGTACAGGTACAGCCCGCTCGCACCGACCACCCAGAACAGGAAAAAGCTGATCGCGCCCAGGTGGTACAGCGGGTTCAGCCGGTCCCCGAAAGCGGCATTGAACAGCGCCTCCATGCGCATGAACAGCCACTGCAGCAGCGATTGCAGCCGTTTCAGCATCGCGCCGCTTGCAGAGCGACGCCCGCAGCAGCGGGGCGGCGCATGGCGCGCAGCACGACCACGACGAACAGCAGGCCGCCGACGATCGCGATCGCGCCGCCCAGGCCCATCAGGCCCATGCCGGCGATCTCGGCCGGGCTGCGCAGCACCTGCTCGGCGCCGGCGACCTTGCGCTGCACACCATAGCCGCCCGACCAGACGAGGCCCAGGATGTGCATCAGCTGGCCGGCCGCGTACAGCCACGGTTGCCCGCGGGCCAGCCGGCCTTGGGGCGCGCGATAGCCCAGCGCGGGGAGCAACTTGTAGACCAGGCCCATCAGCGCCAGGGTCACGCCGACGATGCAGCCATGGTAGTGGGCGGGAATGCGCACATTGCTGCCGTTGATAAAGATGCCGATCACGCCCCCCGCGGCGAACAGCGCCATTGAGGAGAGCAGCGCGGCGCGCAGTGGCCGGGCCACGGCGTCCGCGCGCGGCGCGGTGCACAGCGCGAACACCACCGCCAGGCCGATCGGCACGATCGCAACGCCGCCGCCCAGCCGCATGGCCCAGGTCAGCAAGGCGCGATGCTCGACCGAGGCGATGTCGTGCGCCAGGTAGGCGTAGGGCGTGACGAACACGCTGGCCAGCGCGAGCGCGAACATCAGCGTCGTCACACGCGGACTGAGCGGGACGCGCGCGCCGCATTCGCCCGCCAGCCACAACCACGCGACCAGCATCAACAAAGTCCAGGTGAACTGCAGCGCATGCCCGCCGCCCCAGAACAGAATCTCGTAATAGGCCTTGCCGTTGAGGGTCGAAGGCAACGCCGCATACGACCAGGCGAAGGCCAGCAACGCGATGGCCGTCGCCACCGCCGCGCAACTCAGGCCGAAACGCAGCGCGCCGGAGCCATCGAAATCGAAGCCCAGCTTGGGCGCGTTGAGCAGGCTCAGCAGCACCAGCAGGCCCACGCCGACGGCGAACACCAGCAAGCCCAGGATGAACAGCGGCACGGTGAGCACCGGAATGTAGTTAGCCATGATGGCCTCACCGCCGCCAACGAAGGCAGACAGTGCCATCGCGGCCGCGCCGGCGCTGGCCAACCCCAGTGCCACCCAGCCCCAGCCCAGGCGCCGGGGCGACCCGTTCAGGCTCCACAGCATGCCTGCCAGCGCCAGGAACCAGACCAGCACGGACAGATCCACATGAACCACAAGTGCGACGTGAAAGAGATGGGCGACCGGCAGCAGCTGGTTCAGGCCGGGCGTGCGCGACAACACCAGCAACACCGAAAACAGGCCCGAGCCGATCAAGGCGGTTAGCCCCAGCCACAGCCAGCCGCGGGCGAGCTCCAGGCGAGCGTCAACGGGCACGGCGAGCCTGTACTCGACGCCCGAGGGGATTGGCGACAGCGCGAGACCGATCGGCGGCGCAGGAAAAATTGCGGGCGAGGCGCTCATGACAAGGTGATCCCTCCTTTTTCCGGGTCGAAGTCGATGACCAGGATCTGCGCGGGCTTGAGGTCCACCTGCGCATCGCGGATGTACTTGAACGGCCCCGGAGCGGCCTTGTCTTTCAGGCGCACAGCGATCCGGTGCGCCCCGGCCGGCACCTGCAGGCGGTGGTAGACCGACGATGGGCCGTCGCGCGAAAGGCCCGAAGGCGCGGCGACTTGCCGGTACACCGTGACGCCGTCGAGGTCGACCTCGATCGTGACGGCTGACCGTTCCCGTTCGCACTTCATGGGGGTCCGCATGTTGGGCGCCAGTTTCGCGAGTTCGTCGGCGCTGAAAGGCCGGCAATCGGCGACCCGCTGACCATGGTGGATAAAGCTGACCTTGAGCACCGCCTGGTCCGCGAGCAGCGGCCGGTAAACCGGCCAGCCGGAGAAGACGCCGATAAAAAGCGCGAACAGGCCGTACAGCAACACCTGGCCCGACCCGGCGAGGACCCGATTCATGTTCGGGCGCTCAGCGAGGCGCGGCGTGCACTGCGTCGCGAGCGCCATTCGCCGAGGAGGTATAAGGCCACCGCCAGAATAAAGGTCAAGCCACCCGCGGCTTCCAGCGCCAGCGCGTAGTCAACGCGGTAGCGGCCCGTCACCGGGTCGTACACCGTGCACAGCAGCCGGATCTGGTCGAAGACGTCGTCCAGCCGAACGCGCTGCGGCAGCGGCGAGCCGATCAGCAACTGCTTCATCGGCTCGCCCAACGCATCCGCGTCCACGCGATCGCCATAGACCTGGCGCACGATGCGCCCCTGCGCGTCGACCAGGGAAACCTGCAGCACATGGTCGAAGCCTGCCGGAGTGGCCTGGTAGAGGAAACCGAAGTCCCGCGTGAGTGGCTGCACGATCCGCGCGGGCGGGCTGAGAAAATCCCAGTTCGGCTGGCTGATGCGATGCTGCGCCGCGAAGGCCTTGAGCGCCTGCGGCGAGTCGGCCGGCTGGTTGAAGCCAATGCTGACCACGTTGAACTGATTGCTGCCGAAGCGGTCGTGCAAGGCGCGCACGGTCTCGTCCAGCGAGCGCGTGGTGGTCGGGCAGACCTGGAAGCAGCCGGTGTAGATGAAGCTCACGAGCAAGGGCTTGCCGCGGTAGGAGACCAGCCGCACCGGCCGTCCTTCGCGGTCCAGCAAGGTGTAGTCACCGATGCTGCGGCCCAGCACCGTCTGGCTGGCGCGGATGGCGGCTTTCTGGTCGAGCCCGGGCGGGCGCGGTGCGTCCTCCTGGGCCCGCAGCGCCTGCGGCTGTAACAAGGCGCCGGCCAGCCACAACATGGCCGTCAACTTGGCGAGGGTACCGGCCGGTTTCAGGAGGCGCATGGCGTACTGCCCCGGCCTGTCAGCGCAGCAGGGCGTCGAGGGTCGCGGCGACCAGCAGCGCACTCAGCTGGACCAGTGAGGCGAAGAACGAGCCTATCGCGGTGGCGCGGTCCGGCTTGCTGGCGAGCAGCCACGACTTGTGCAGGAATTGCACGCCGCCGCCGATCGCACCCACGGCATAGATCGGCCCGGCGCCGAACGCCAGTGGCAGCAGCGACGCCGCCACCAGGGCCGCCGTGCTCACGAAGACGATGCGCGCCGCACGCTCGGTCCCGACCACGACCGGCAGCATGGGCACCCCCGCCGCGGCGTAATCGGCGCGGTTGGCGATGGCAAGGCTCCAGAAATGGGGCGGCGTCCAAAGAAACAGGACCAGAGCCAGCAACAGCGGCAAGGGACCCGGCGTGGGGTTGGCAGCCGCTGCGCCGGCCAGCACCGCGAAGCTGCCGGCCAGCCCGCCGACCACGATGTTGAGCGCGCTGCGCCGCTTCAGCCACACGGTGTAGACCACCGCGTAAAAGAAGGCGCCCAGGAACACGTACATCGCCGCGACAGGATTCAACACGAACCACGCTGCCGCGACGGCGCCGGCCAGCAGCAGGCCGATCAGCAGCAGCCAGCCCGGATGATGCGGCAGTGCGCCGGTGACGAAGGCGCGGCCTCGCGTGCGGGCCATCAGGCGGTCGCTTTCGTGCTCGGCGTACTGGTTGAAAGCGCCGGCGCTGGCGGACGCCACCAGCACCGACAGCGCGAGCACCAGCACCTGCGCGAGCTCCAGCGACGCTCCTGGGGTGACCGCCAGGCCGACCAGTGCAGTGACCATGATCAGCATGCCGATGCGCAGCTTGAACAGGGAAAGGACCTCGCGGGTCAGCTGCCGGGCGGTGCGGCCACGATCGCGCCCTAATGTGATCGTGCTCATGGCGCTCCCTGGCGTCAGCTCAGGCCCCACAGCTGCCCGAGGTACTTCCAGTTGATGAAGTAGTACAGCACGAAGGTCACCAGGAACAGCATCGCCATCACGAAGGTGCCGGGCGCCGCGAAGCCGGCTGAACCATAAGTCTGAACGACGGCGGCCGGGGCCGTGGGCGGAATTGGCGTGAAGGTCGCACGCACGGTTCCGGTATCGAGCCTCTTGCCCCAGAGGATGGAGCCCACCGTGACGTAGATATAGAGCCCGCCGCCAACGATCGCCGACACACCCGCGATGCCCACCAGTCCCATCATCAGGTAAGCCGCACCAGGCCACTCATAGCCCAGCGCCGCTCCGCTCAGGGCCATGTCCCAGTGCCTGCGCGACACGCCAAGAGTGCCCGCACCCATCATCACCAGGCAGAAGAAATACATCGACAGGCCGAACAGATAGGGCTGCAGCCTGGCCAGGCCCGGCACGATCATCTCACGGCGAAACAGCACCGGGATGAGAAAGTACGTCAGGGCCATGAACGACAGCGTCGTGCCGACCACGACCGTGGCGTGAAAATGGCCTGGCACATAAATGGTGTTGTGGATCAGCATGTTCAGCTGCTCGGTTCCCATCATCACGCCCGAGATGCCGCCGAGAAAACCGAACCCGATCAGGGAGATGAACATGCCCGAGAACACCGGGTTGCCCCAAGGCGCCTTGCGCAGCCATTCGAACAGCCCGCGGTTGTAGCCTTTCTGGCGCTGGGCGACTTCAATGGCCCCCGGAATGGTCAGGCCATGGATCATCGAGGCGAGCACCGCGAAATACATGAAGTAGCTGGTGTTGACGATCTTCCATCCGGTCGACAGCCCCGGGTCGGACAGCAGGTGGTGGGCGGCAGCGAGCTGCAGGAACAGGATGTAGAGCAGGAACGCGCCGCGGCTCACCCGCTCGGACATCGGTTTCGCGCCAAAGGCAATCGCGGCCACGGCGTACCAGATAGAGATGTGCGCCGCGACGTTGACCTGCTGCGAAGAATGGCCGAAGGCCCACCAGATGGTGCGGTAGACCAGCGGATCGACCTCCTTGACGATGCCCACGGACATCAGGAAAGTCGGAATCAGGATGATCGCACCGGAGACGATGGTGAACACGGCGATGATTGCGGCGGTGATGGCGCCGAATGTCACCAGCGGCACCGAACCCTGGTAGGTCCGGTCACGCCGGGCGATCACCAAGGTGCCGAAGAAAACGAAGCACCCCATGAGCGCACCGACGGCGAACAGGATCAGCCCGAGATAGAACGATGGCGCTGCCATCATCGGCACGTAGGACGTCATCATCACGCTGGAGCCGCCCTGGAACACCGCGACGTTGTTGGTGACGGCGCCGATCAGCATCAAGGCGAACGCAAGCCACGCAATTTTTGGCGTGGCAATCCGGCAGCGCAGCAGCGTCGAGGAGCAGAAGTACAGCAAGGCAATTTCGAAGAAGATGATCCAGAAGATCAGCATGTCGATGCCGTGGGCGGTGAGCACCAGATAGAAGGTGTCGGCAGCGAGCCAGTGCACTGCCGGCCAGCGTGTGAGCACCACGCCGATGGCCAGCAGTCCGCCTACCAGCAGCGCGACCACCGCCGCGACGGCATTGACGATCATCAGGCGCTCGGCGTGCGCCTCGAATTGCAGGCCGGAACGCGGGCAGGTCCGGTAGGTCGTCGCGACGCCGTTCGGCCCCGCCGTCAGAGTTGTTGCAGACATGGTCGTGCTCCCGCTATTTGACGTAGATGCGACCGACCATCGTGTGATGGTTGATTCCGCAATATTCGTTGCACACGACGGAGAACGTCCCCGACTGATTCGGCGTGACCTTGACGACGTGCTCGTAGCCGGGCACCACCTGGATATTGATGTTGCTGGGCTGCAGCGAGAAGCCGTGGTTGTAGTCCAGGGAGGACAGGTGCAGCTTGTAGGTCTTGTCTTTTTCCAGCTCCAGAATCGGCCACCAGCTCCACAGGCGCGCGATCATGTACACATCGCTGCCTTCGGGAGGCGCCACCACCGGAATCTTCTGGTCGGTCTCGGTACGCACGGTGTACTTGTCCACCACCGCCTGCGCCTTGGCCGAGTACTTTTCGGGTGTCGTCTTGTAGGTTTCGGTGGAGAGGTTCTGTCGCCCGTAAGCGTGCCAATAGATCATCATGAAGAACATCACCATGCACCAGACGAAGGCGATGGCGATCCACGTGCCCTCGACACGGTCCAGGGGATGCTTCCACCACAGTCGTTCGGCGGGGGGGAGGATTGCGCTCATGGCGGGCGTCTTTCTTATTTGGCAACCGGAATCGTGAGAATGTCGATGACACCCCACAGCGTGTAGACCACCATCGGGATGAGAACCCCCAGGAACAGCAGCAGGAACGGGTTGTCCAGGAGCTGCTGCATCAGTGGGACCTTCTCGGCGGCGGCTGTGTCCTGGTCGCTCATGGTGGTATCTCCTGTTGTTGTCAGTTCTGACGCCAGGCAACTTTGCCCACACTAGGCCAGCATGGATTTGACTTGAATCAAAGTTCGACGCTTTCGGCATGCATCAACAGCGAACAGTTCGCCCGGACGGCGGCTAACATGCGCTGCATGATCCGATCGGACGACCGCATGGCCTGGCTGCGCCGGCTGGCGTGGCTTTGCGCGGTGCTGGTGCTGGCCGTCACCAGCCTGAGCGCTTTCATCCGCCTGTCCAAGGCAGGACTCGGCTGCTCACCCTGGCCGCAGTGTTACCTGCAGAACCTGGCCCCTGGCGATCGTGGCCTGCCGCCCTTGGTGGGCGAAGCCGTGGCCACGGCACGGGTTGCGCATCGCGTCCTTGCGGTGACAACCCTGTTGCTTGTCATCGCGATGCTGATGACCACCGTGACGCAAGGGGCGATGACGCAGCGGCGGCAAGGCCGGCAGGTCTTCGCGCTGTTGATGCTCGCCTTGTTCCTTGCGGTGCTGGGCCGTTGGACCGCAACCGCGCGTGTTCCCGCCGTCACCCTCGCTAACTTGCTGGGCGGCTTCGCCATGTTCGCAATCAGCTGGCGCCTTGCAGTCAATCCAGCGCGGACCTTGACTGCGACCCTGGCGCAGCGCCGGCTGGTTGCCTGGGCCTGGTTGGGCGCGGCGCTGCTGGTCACGCAAATCACGCTTGGAGGCATGGTCGCCGCCGCCCGCTTCGGGCTGAGTTGTCCCCAGCTTTGGGTTTGCGATCTCACCCAGGCAGGCTGGGATGCTTTCAATCCATGGCGTGAACCGGGGTTCGATGCGGCGCAACCTGGCAACCCGGCCGGCGCGTTGCTACACGTTGTCCATCGTCTGGGCTATCTGGTACTTGCCGGCGTGCTGCTGGCGCTGGCGGTCGCGGCATGGCGCAGCGGCAAGCGCGCTGCCGGGCTTGCCCTGCTCGTTCTGCTGCTGGTGCAGGGGGCTTTGGGCATCGCGCTCGTTGCGGGTGGCTTGCCCCTCGCGGTTGCGCTCGCCCACAACGTCGCGGCGGCGCTGTTGCTGGCGGTGGTTCTGAGCTTGACCGACAACGCCAGGTCTTTGCCCTGAGGGATGCGGCTGCCGACGTCGCCTGGGTTTCTGACAGCCTGCCGCTGCGCGAGGGAGCAGCGGAAAATCCAGGACTTCACCTGTCAGACGGCGGTGTTGGAGCCGGTACAGAGTCCCTGTACGACAAAGTCTGGAGTTTTTCCGTCAGCGTGGCGGATGAAAGCTCGCCAGTCCGGGTGCTCACCAGTTGTCCACTGGCGTCGAAGAACAGCGTCGTCGGAAGCCCGCGCTGGTTGAAAGCTGCGAGAGCCTGGCCCTTGCTGTCCAACAAGACGTTGCGCAGCGGCAGCTTGCGGGCTTCAAGCCACCCGCTGACCCGCTCGCGGGACTCGCCTTGATTCAGGAAGACGAAGTTCACTGACGGGTTTGCCAGTTGCGCCTGGTGCAGGACCGGCATTTCGCGCACGCATGGCGGGCACCAGGTCGCCCAGAGATTCACCACCGTGGGCTTTCCCTGAAACTCCGCGAGGTCGATCGTGCCGCCTTGCAGGCTCGCCAGGGACAGCGATGGAAGCTTTTGGGTAAGGTCGGGCACGGACAGCGCCAGCACGCCGGCACCCCAGATCGTGGTGCCGGCCAGCAACGCGGGCAGCAGCGCTTTTCGCAGCGCCGGCCGCTTGAACTGCCGCCCAAGTGCGAAAAGCCACGCGGCGACAAAGCCCGCCAGCGGCCTCCATCCCCCGTCCCGGATGTCGAGGACGCTCAGGGGTGACGCCTGGTAGCTGGTGGTGTATTGCAGAACGAACGCCAGCCGGGCCACGATGAGCCCGACCGCGAGGGTTTGCCAGAGCACGGGCTCAACCTCGATGCCTGACTTGCGTCCTGCCCATTTGCCCACAGACGTGGCCGCCACGACTGCAGCAAACATGACAAGCAGTGAGACAGGCAGGACGAGCGGGCCGATTTGAAGAACATTGGTCACTGGCAGGCTACTTCCATGGGGTCTTCAAGGCCACTTGCCGCGGCGCGGATTGGCCGGAAACAGCGATTCCTTCCACAACTGTTCTTCAGATGCGCGCTGCCGGCGTTCAAGCTCTCGCATGCCGCGCTTGTTCAAGCGCGTGATGAGCGCCAGCAGCACAAGACGATGTGCAGACGACGGCGCGGCCGCAATTCGGTCTTGCACTCGTTGCACGAGCGCGTCATAGCGGGCGACCAACGTCTTGTTTGACAGAGCGGCTCCGGGCCGCTGACGAGGTGCCAAAGGCGAAACCGGCGGCTGGTTTTTCACGAATGCGCTCCACAAGTGACCCAATCCTAGAGCCAGTGATCGGAAAGTCAATCCGCCCGTGAGCTTTTCGCCACTGAGAGCCGCTAGACTTGCCGATCCACCACGGGGAACGCGCATGAAAAAACTTTTCTTGTTGATCAGTGGCCTGCTCGCCATTCATGCGGCGGTCGCAGACCCGTTGCCGCGCGCGCCGGCGTCCGACGCCGGATTTTCTGCCGACGGCCTGGCGCGGATGGACAGTTTTTTTGAGCGTGAAATCCAGGCGAATCGCGTCCCGGGTGCGGTGGTGGCAATTGCACGCGACGGAAAGCTGGTTCATTACAAGGCCTACGGATATCTCGACCGGTCCAGGAACGTTCCAATGCCGCTGGATGCGGTGTTCGCTCTTGCATCGATGACCAAGGTCATGACCAGCGTCGCAGCTCTGCAGCTCAACCAGGATGGCCGCCTGCCATTGAAAAGCCGGCTCTCCGACTATTACCCTGGCTTCGCCGGCATGAAGGTCGGGGTGGCCCTGCCGGACGGAAGTCTGCGGCTGGACCCGCAGGCGCGTCCAATCTACATCCAGGACCTGTTTCGCCACACGTCTGGCCTGACCTATGGCGGGCGCGGAGACAATCCGGTCAGCCGGCTTTATCCGGACGGCACCAAGCCCGCATTCGACGGCTCGATCGGGGAGTTCATCGACATGCTCACCCAACTCCCCCTGGCGCACCAGCCGGGCACCGCGTTCGAGTACAGCTTCTCCATCGACGTCCTCGGTGCGGTGGTGGAAAAAGTGTCCGGGCAGCGGCTCGGCGCGTATTTGCAGCAGAACGTGTGGAATCCATTGGGAATGGCGGACACGACTTTTGCGGTCCCCGCCGACAAGAGGGCGCGCATCGCACAACCCTTCGCACGCAACCCGCTGGATGGCAAGCCCCAGTCGATTCCGGTCATCGCGCGCCAGACACAATTCGATTGCGGCGGCGCCTGTGCTTTCGGCACCGTGGCCGACTATCTGCGATTCGGCCAGATGCTGGTGAACGGCGGTGTGCTCGACGACCACCGGATCCTCAGCCCCAAGACCGTTGCGCACATGACGTCCAACCATCTCGGACCCGAAATCCGCAACACGGTCGGCGTGGTCGAGCCGCACCGGGAGGGCTATGGTTTCGGCCTTGGCGTGGCGGTGCGGGTGCACCCGGGAATTTCGGCCGTGCCCGGCAATCCCGGTGAATTCTCGTGGAACGGCGCTTATGGAACCCAGTTCTTCGCAGATCCCAAGGAAAGGCTGGTCGTGGTCGTCGGCACCGCAGCTCCGGGCGAATTGCGCAAATACTACCGGGAGCAGGTCCAGGCCCTCGTGTACGGCGCAATGGTGAGGTAATGCCAGGTGCGAGCGCATCCGGGGGACGGCGAAATGCTATAACAAAGCCACGTTAAGGAAAGCATTCGTTGTATGGGCAGTTCCCCTAAAAAACCCTGGGCCAGTATCATCCGGCCCGAGGCCAGGAAACCGGCCACGGCCAGCAAAGCCGCCCCTGCGGGACCGGTCGCTGAACCTGAGGCGGGCAATACGCTGTCGCCTTATCAGCACGGCGACCCGATCCCCAAGGCAGACACCGTGGAAAAAGACACCGACACCAGCTGGGCGCTGTGGTCGGATCTGGCGGCCAGCGAAAACCGCGGTTTTGCGGACACGGCTCCTCCTACCGACACGATGAAATTTTCCGCCGAGGAGCGCAGCTACGCCGCGACGGTCCCCGCTGCCCTGCAGGCTGCTGCGCCAAAGGCGCCGAGGCGGCGTGAGCTGTCGATCGTGGAGGTGATGGTCGAGGCGCGCAGGAACAACCGGGTCTGCCCGCAACCTGCCAGATGGCAGCAACTCTACGAGATGCTGCCCGAGAAAAAGCAGTCCGGCGCAGCTTGGGAACCGCCGCCGCCCCTCGTCGATGCCGCATGGCAGGGAACGCCGTCAATCCCCAAGCGGATGTGCTTTCGGGAACACATCGAGTGGGCCGCGACGCACGACTGCCTGCAGCAGGTCTTCACCTTCATGAAGAGCCTGTCTGAAAGCGAATGGCATCACATGGGGGAGTAGGGCGCTCATCGGGCGAACAGCCCGAGGGGATTCTTGCTGATCGCCACCGAGACGATCCAGCCGAAGCTGGCCAATGCCGCCATCCATGCAGCGGCGCGCAACGGCCTCGGCAGCCCTGGTCGCAAGGCCACCACGCCGAGCGAGATGTACACCACCAGGCCGATGATTTTCGCGGCCAGCCACGGAGCCGCTGTGGGTGTCAGATGCAGGGTCCAGGCCAGCCAGAGCGCCGACAGCAGCAGCACCGAATCGATGACGTGCGGCACACTTCGGGCGGCGCGCCCGCGCACCCAGGTGGCGCCACGCAGCGATGCGATTCCGCGGACGAAGAAGCCTACGAAAGACAGCACGACCGCGCTCTGGTGAAGGGTCTTGACGGTCAGGTAATCCATGCTTACCCGGGTTTGCCATCCAGCCGCGCGCGCGTAAGCACCGGCCAGTAACGCAGCGCGTACAGTCCAAACCCCGCAGACCACAGTGCTGCGGAACACAGCACTGCGTGGATCGTGAAGGCAGGAACGGCGAGCGGAACCAGGACGCGTACCAGCGCCGCGGCAATGACGAGCGCATAGCAGGCCACATCCGCCCGGTCGGCGCGCATCGGGCGACCGGTATGGCCCTTGGCGGTCCGGGTCATCATGCCGATGATCAGGCCACCCGCCGCACCGACCGTCAGGGCATGGACCGCACTCGACGACGGCACCAGCCCGGACTCCGACATGGCGCGCAGCGCGAGATGCACCGGGATCCAGAAGTAGCCGATGTGCAGCACCCAGACCAGCGGTGTCCGCCAGGTCTTCCATGGCTGCCAGCCCAGCCAGCGCGCAAAATGCGCCGTCGCCGCCGTGGCGGCG
This sequence comes from Ramlibacter sp., assembly GCA_025351615.1. GTDB lineage: Bacteria > Pseudomonadota > Gammaproteobacteria > Burkholderiales > Burkholderiaceae_C > Ramlibacter. The sequence goes on from JANXVP010000473.1 coordinate 13,814, forward strand.
ATCGCGATCAGCCGCGTGCCGTGCACCTGGAGCGCGTCGGCCAGCAGCAATGCCAGCACCAGGCCCAACGCCGTCATTTCGAGGGCCGGCTGGCGGGCCGCCTTCGCGCCCGGCACCCCGTTGTTGGTGAACATGGGGACGACCCGGCCGGCCATCACCGCCATGATGAAGAGCAACCCATCCAGCGCCGACTGGATGCCGACCCACCCGGGAAAGCGCAGCACGTGCAGGTTGTCCAGGTGGACCGTGAGTTCGGCCGCCGACATCAGCACCAGCAGGACCACGAAAAAGTAGTTGCGCCGGTTGCCCGCCGCGACAAAGGCCCGCCCCAGAGCGAGGGATGCCGCCAGCGGAAAACAGGCATTGACGATCGCGGCCGTCCAGCCGAAGGGCGTCAGGACCAATACCCGGCCCGCCACCCAGAGCAGCGCCAGTGCCGCCAGCGGCGCGCCCGTGGGCGTGGGCTGGTTGGACCAGTTGCGCCCGGCCGTGAACAGGAAGCCGACGACGACCGCCATGGCAAAGCCGAACAGCATCTCGTGCGCGTGCCATAGCGGGCCCTGCAGGTAAGGGCGGCCCAGCCAGCCGGCGAACTGCAGCGCCCAAAGCGGAATCGACAGCGCGGCACAGATGCTGGCCAGCAGGTAGAAGGGGCGAAACCCGAGTTGCCACAACGCAAAGCCCGGCGCTGCCGCTGCAGCGTGTCGTGGCTCGACGATCTGGATCAACTTTGTCATCGGGAAGCAGACCTGGCGGGGATTTTCAGTGCCTGCCGGTCCACGAACAGGATGGTGCGAAGCTGTTTCCGGTTGCTGGCCAGGTCGGCCAGCGTGTAGCGGTCCAGCACCGTGTAGAAGGCGTC
>JANXVP010000521.1 GCA_025351615.1 Ramlibacter sp.
AACGCCTGCCTGGTTGGTGTAGGTCACAGCTACTGATGGGTTACCTGTGAAGGCGGTCACGGCCTCTATCCAGATCTGCGTGCCGGTGTAGTCAGCCACTGCGTTTTGCAGCGGTATGCGGCTGGCGTAGCTGGGCTGCGCTGCCAATCCCTGGGCGGCATTGAAGGCATAGGCTCCGGCTTTAAACAGACAGTCAGCCACCACCATACGTGCAGCCACCGTGTTGCCAAAATCAACCAACGACAAATAGCCCTGCGCACTAGCGCCAAAGTTGTTGATGACCGGAACACCCGCCGTCAGCGTGCCGGCACTGCCTGACGGCACCACCCCTGCTGCCGTGTTGGTGCCGGCCAGCACACCAGCGCCAGGGTTACCCGCCAGGTCAAACACACTGAACCAGGCCGCAGCCACAGTTGTGCGCGCAGCGGTTTTAGCCAACGTCAGTTGCTGTTTGGCGCTGGCAATGTAGCCGTCAAGCGTGGCGATTGTCATGGTGCGTTGCGTGTCAGGCTGATGGGTGGCTAGTTGTCCACTTGCAGGGTGATCGTGCCCGCCGGGAAGCTGACCGTGTCACCACTGTTAATTGTTTTACTGGCCGTGAGCGCCGTGTACCACAGCATGTTGCCCGCGCTGGCCGCGTCGTACACCGCAAAGTGCGTCACTAAGCCCCAGCTTGCCGATGGCACGGGGAAAGTCACCACGTTAGTGTTGGCCGTTGTGCCGTTGCCGCCAACGGCAGCATTCCACTGCGTGCTGGCATTGGCCACGCCAACGCGGGCGTAGTTTGCACCTGCTATTTCTGTGCCAGCTGCCGCCTCGCCAGGCGCTGCCGTCAGCAAGCCTACAAACAACGTGGTGGGTGCGGTGTAAGGCGTGCCTCTAAAAAGGTGGCCAATCAGCGCGTTTTCTAAAAAGTCAGTTAAAGCAGCCATTTAGTTTTTTCCTTTTAAAAAGTCAATGAGGCGGTCGTGAGCGAGTCGGTTTTCTGCACAGGCTTGGGCATTGGTGCGGTGGTTGGCCCAGGCATCGTCGAGGGTGGCGCTAGTGGCAACAGCACAGGCGGCTTCGGACGTATCAAGAGAGCCGCAGGAACCGGAGGGCTGGTCTGTACCTGTAAGGGCGCTGTTCCACACCCAGACAGCGCCAGCAGTAAGCACAGGGCTATCGCCAGCACGCTCACCGCTGCCCAGCGTCTCAGGTCTAGGTTGAAGTTGCGCTCCTGGGTCAAGCCCCAGCGAACTGGCACCAGCAGCGCAAGCACTGCGAGCACCATCAGCAACAACCAAAGGAACACGTTTTGAAAGCCCATTAAATTTCTCCGTCAGGTTTTGAAAATCACTTTGCATGGCTTGGTGCTCAACCACGAACGAACCAACCGCCTCATCGCCATGCTTGACTTCGGCTTCATACTTGCTGTGCGCATCGCGCTCAACAGTGGCCTGCTTGGCCAGCCAGGCGTTGTTGCGGTTGTGGTCGCCAGCCCAGTAGCTGCCACTAGCTACTGCCAGCATCAGCAGCAAGCCGCCCAGCAGGCGCACAGCCAACGCGCTCATTTGCCCACCGCCGTAGTGGTGATGAAGCGCAACACCGCATTGCCCACAGGCAGCCCAAACGCCAGCCAGGCATACACACCACCCGGCAGTTGGCCTTGCAACACATTGAGTTGCGCTTCAGCCGCAGCCAGCACCAGGCAGATGGCGTTAAACCACAGCGTGCGGCTGCGGTACCAGGGTTTGGTGTCGCTCATACTTTGACCTCACATATCTGTGCAGCCGTGGGCTGCATGCCGTTTTTGAGCCAAGCCGTCACGTCAAAGCCTGGGCAGGTTTTAAGCCACTCATACGACTCAACCAGGCCATCGCCGTTCTTGTCGGGGCTCAGGTCGCGGTGGCCACACACACCGCCCGTGACAGAAAAGCCAGTTGGGTTAGCGGGGTTGACGCGGCGCTTGGGGGCAGCCGCTGGCAGGCCGTAGTCCACCAGCAGCATGGCGACTGTTTCAGCCAGGCTTTTCCATTGGCCAGCGGTGTATTGCGCCCCAGTCGGCTCAACGCCGCCCACCATGCAAATGCCAATGCTGCGGGCGTT
>JANXVP010000524.1 GCA_025351615.1 Ramlibacter sp.
CTGGCCGGTCGCGGCTATGGACTGGATGACGTGCGCAGCTGCATCGAGACCGTGGATGCGATCCGCCGAGCCAAGGTGGTCAGCACCACCGACCCCCATCCGGCGCTGCGGCGTTCGCAGGCATGAGCTTCACGGCGCATGAAACCGCGATCGTCGATGCTGGCGCCGTCATTGGTAACGGCACCCGGCTCTGGCACTGGGTGCATGTCTGCGCCGGCGCCCGGATCGGCGAGGACTGCTCGCTCGGCCAGGGGGTCTACGTAGGCGGCGCAGCCCGGTTGGGACGCCGCGTGAAGGTCCAGAACCACGTGAGCATCTACGACGCGGTCACGCTGGAAGACGACGTGTTCTGCGGTCCCGGCGTGGTCTTCACCAACGTGCTGAACCCGCGCAGCGCCGTGGTTCGCAAGGCGCAATACCGCCCGACCCTCGTGCGACGGGGCGCCACGCTGGGCGCGAACTGCACTCTCGTATGCGGCGTCACCATCGGCGAATACGCGTTGGTCGGCGCTGGAGCCGTGGTCACGCACGACGTCAAGCCATATGCGCTGGTGCTGGGCGTTCCCGCGCGCCACGCCGGCTGGGTGAGCGCCCATGGCGAACGGCTGGACCTGCCGGGCGAGTTGCCCGCGGGCGAGTCGGCGCAAGCCTGCTGCCCGGCCACAGGCGAACGCTACCTGCTGCAAGGTGACGGCTTGCACCTGCTCGAGGCCAACGGAGAGGGCGATGGCAACCGTTAGGCACCTGGTGCTGGATGCGGGCGTAGCGGTCGACGCCTGGATGGCCGACGGTGCCGAGAGCAACGCGGCTCACCTGGTGCGGCTGGTGCAGGCCAGCGGTAACCGCCTGTGGGTGGCGGCGAGCACCCTCGCCACCATCGAGTCGCTGGCGCATAGGCGTTGCCTGGCGGACGGCTTGCCGCCCGCGCAAGCCGCTGCGCGGGTGGCCCGATTCATGCACGATATGTTGCACGCGGCCCAGGTGCTCACCGCCTTCGGCTTCGAGCAGGACGCAATCTGCCGCACGGCTTCCTGCTTGGCCGATGCGCAGGTGGCGGCGGCGGTGCGCGCGCTCACCGGAGTGCCGCATTGCATCGTCACCGACAAGCCCGATTTCGACAACCTCGGCGAAGTGCGCTGCCTGGACCCGGCTGCCGCCCGTGCCTGGCTGGTGCGCGCGGCCGAGCCCGGCCACGCCTTGCAGGCGGTGCGTTTCGCCGACCTGCCCAGCCAGCAGGCGATGCTGCGGCCGCAGATCGAGGCAGGCATCGAAAATGTGCTGCGACACGGCCAGTACATCCAGGGCGCTGAAGTTGCCGCCTTCGAGCGCGCGCTGGCCGGTTATGTCGGCGCGGCACACTGCATCGGCGTGGGCAACGGCACGGATGCGCTGCAGATCGCGCTCATGGCGCTGGGCATCGGCCCCGGCGACGAGGTCATCGTGCCCGCCTTCAACTACATCGCGGCGGTTGAAGCCGTGCTGCTGCTGGGCGCGCAACCCGTCTTCGTCGACATCGACGCGCGCACCTACAATCTCGCCCCCATGCTGCTGGACATGGCAATCACGGCGCGCACCCGCGCCATCGTTCCGAGCAGCCTGTACGGGCAGTGCGCCAACTTCGAGGCTATCAACCCGATCGCGGCGCGGCATGGGGTGCCGGTGATTGAGGACGCCGCCCAGAGCATGGGGGCCCAGATGCACGGACGGCGCAGCGGCAACCTGAGCACGATCGCCTGCACCAGCTTTTTCCCGAGCAAGCCGCTGGGCGGCTACGGCGACGGCGGCGCGCTCATCACCAACGATGCCGCGCTCGCGACGATGATGCGGCAGATCGCCACCCACGGCCAGGAGGGCCGTTATCGCCATGTCCGCCTTGGCGTCAACAGCCGGCTCGACACTTTGCAGGCCGCCGTGCTGCTGCCCAAGCTGCGTGCGCTGGACGACGAGATCGAGTGCCGGGAGCAGATCGCCTTGCGCTATGGCAGGCTGCTCGCTCCGATGAAGGCGGTCGGCTTGCCCTGGGTGTCCCCAGACTACCGCAGCGCATGGGGCCAGTACACGATCCGAGTGCCCGATCGCGACCGCATTCGCAGCGTGATGGCGGAGCTCGGCGTTCCGGCGATCGTCCACTATCCGAAGCCGCTCCATCGCCAGCCTGTAATCGATCAGCCCGCGCTCACCCTGGCGCAGAGTGAAGCTGCCGCGCGCGAGGTGCTGAGCCTGCCCATGGGCCCATACCTGTCGGAAGTCGACCAGGACCGGGTGGTTGCCGCGCTCGCGCGCGCTCTGGCCTGAGCGTCAAAGGCCGCGTCTGGCGATATCAATTGCGTTGGTCAGAGCGCAGTTCGGGCACGAATGGCCACAGCTGGATAGAATCTAAGATTCTATTTGTAACCACATGAGACACCGACCATGCTTGGAAACCTGAACGTCGTCGCCTTCGGCAAAAACGACATTGAAAACGCGCTTGGCAAGATGAGCGAATTCGAGATCAACCAGCTTGCCTTCGGCGCCGTCCAGCTCGACAGCGACGGCAAGATCCTGACCTACAACGCGGCAGAGGCCAGCATCACCGGACGCAATGCGGCTAGCGTGATCGGGAAGAACTTCTTCCAGGATATCGCACCGTGTACCAACGCACCGACCTTCAAAGGCGTGTTCGATGAAGGCGTCAAGAGCGGCGACCTCAATACCATGTTCGAGTACGTGTTCGACTACAACATGGCGCCGACCAAAGTGAAAATCCACATGAAGAAGGCGATCAGCGGCAACACCTTCTGGATCTTCGTCAAGCGCCTGTGACCCAGGCGGCCGGCGAGTGTGGCGCGGCCGTTGGCGCTGCGCCATGGTGGCAGGCACGCCCGGTGCTGCGGCGCTTCGTCGCCGACCTGATCGAAGACGAGTTGTTGCGGCTTCGCCGCAGCGGCGCGTCCGTCGCGCAGCCGTGGCCAGAGGAACTCACCCTGGAGCAGGACCTTGGCGTCGATTCGCTGGAACGTCTGACGCTGGCGGCCGCGTTGGCTGAGAGCCTGCATTTACACCAGTCGGGCATCGAGGACTACCTCCTGGCCAGGCGGTCGCTCGGCGACTGGATCGACGTCGCCGATGCGGGTCTGACCCGTTTTTCCAGCGAACTGACCTTTCGCACCTCGGGCAGCAGCGGCGTCCCCAAACCGTGTCTTCATCAGCTCTCGTCGCTGCAGCAGGAAATCGACCAGCTCGCCGTCCTGTTCGAGGGCCGACAGCGCATTTTGTCGGCGGTGCCTAGCCACCATATTTATGGTTTCCTGTTCAACGTCCTGCTGTCGCGCGCGTTGGGCCTCGATCCGGAAGCGGTCATCGACCTGCGGCGCAGCACACCCGCCTGGCTGGCGCGTGGAGCCATGCCCGGCGACCTCTTGATCGGCCACCCGGACTTCTGGGAAGCGGTGGCCCGGACCGTGCCGCGATTGCCGGCGGACCTGGTGGGCGTGACGTCCACTGCGCCGTGCCCCGACCACGTCAGCGACGCGATCGAGAAAGCCGGCATCGCGCGGCTGGCCCACATCTACGGGTCTTCAGAGACCGCTGGAATCGGCTGGCGGTGGTCGTACCGCGACCCGTATTCGCTGTTTGCGCATTGGAGTTTTTCAGCCGACCACGCTGACCAGCTGCTGCGACGGCTACCGGACGGCCGGCAGCAAGCGCATGCTTGCCAGGACCGGCTCGACCGGCTCGGTCCCTGCTCTTTCAATGTTGCGTCCCGACACGACGAAGGGGTGCAGGTGGGTGGCGTCAACGTGTTCCCCTCGCGCGTCGAGGCGGCGCTGAAACGGCACCCGCTGGTGCAGGATGCTGTGGTTCGCCTGATGCGACCGGACGAAGGAACCCGCCTGAAGGCGTACGTCGTGCCCCGGTCAGCTGTCGCCGACACCGCGCTGTTGGTGGCCGACTTGCGCCGCTGGATCGACGCGCACTTGACAGTGCCTGAGCGGCCGAAGTCGATTCGCCTCGGAACCCGTCTGCCGGTCACGGTGTCCGGCAAGCATTCGGACTGGGACGCTGGGACCAGTGACGCAGCGCAGTAGCACTGACCTGCGAATCGTCCGGTCGGCAGGGCAGGCCGTTCGCGCCGATATAGTTGCGCAATGGATGGTGCGCGATGGCGGTTGAGGCGAAACGTTCCCCACGACGCAATGTGGTGCTGCGACGCGCCGGCGTGGCGCGACGTCGTGTCGCACGGCTGCCTCCAGCGGTTCGCGGCCTGCTCTGGGCCGTTTTGTCGGGCCTGTTGTTCGTCCTCCTGAACACGCTGATGCGCGGCCTGGCGCTGGCGCTGGATGCCTTCCAGACCCAGTTTCTGCGCTATGCATTCGGCTTGCTGGTGATGACACCGTTTATCCTGCGCAGCGGAATCGGCGCCTTCCAGCCGCACAACGTGAAGGGCCAGTTCCTGCGCGGCGCTGTCCACACCGTCGGCCTTGGACTGTGGTTTATCGCGATCCCGCACATCACGCTGGCGGACACCACGGCCCTTGGATTCACCACGCCCATCTTCATCATGATCGGCGCCGTGCTGGTGTTCCGGGAGCGGTTGCGCTGGGAGCGCTGGCTGGCTGCCGCGATCGGCTTCGCCGGCGTGCTGATCGTGGTCGCGCCGAAACTGTCCGGTGGCGGCGGCTCCTACATGCTGATCATGCTGACTTCCGCGCCGATTTTCGCCGCGTCCTTTCTCATGACCAAGGCGTTGACGCGGCACGACCGGACCGAAGTCATCGTGGTCTGGCAATCCATCAGCGTTGCGCTGTGCAGCCTGCCACTGGGCCTGCTGCATTGGCACTGGCCTTCGGCGTGGCAGTGGGGAACTTTCGTGTTGTGCGGCATGCTGGGAAGCGCCGGCCACTACTGCCTCACGCGCTCCTTCACCATCGCCGACATTTCGGCGACGCAGTCGGTGAAATTCCTGGATCTGGTCTGGGCTGCGGCGCTGGGGTGGCTGGTGTTCTCGGACGTTCCCAGCCGCTCCACCCTGATCGGCGGTGTCGTGATCTGCGCCTCGACGCTGTGGATCGCGCGCCGCGAGGGCAAGCGTTCTCCGGCCTGACCGCCGCAACCCATTCAGGCAGGGGTTTCCTTGAGCCGGAAGGCGGGACCATCCCCCGCGCCAGCGCTGGCTTCGATTTCCCAGCGGCGGTTATGGAAGGCTTCCAGAGCCGGCCGGTGGGCGATCGAGACGATCGCGCCATGCGCTTTGCGGACGCGCTCGAGAAGCGTGGTGTAGAGGCTTTCTTCCGCCTTGGCGTCCAGCGCGCTGGTGGCCTCGTCGGCAAGCACCCAGCGCGGGTTTTTCAGCAACACCCGGGCGATCGCCAGTCGCTGCCGCTCTCCGCCCGACAGCTTCTGGCTCCAGGCATCTTCGTCGTCCAGCCGTAGCGCCAGTTGCGGCAGCAGGGCGTCCATCAGTGCCTGCCTGAGGGCGTCATCGGTGTAGCGGCTCGCCGGGTCCGGGTACGCCACGGCGTCGCGCAGCGGGCCATCCGGGAAGTACGGATTTTGTGGAATGCACATCAAGTCGTCTGGCACCTCAACCTTGCCCGACGCAAACGGCCAGATCCCCCCGAACGCCCGGAACAAGGTCGACTTGCCACTGCCTGAAGGTCCCTTGATGAGGACCGAGTCGCCGGGGTCGACGCGCAGCGACAGGTGTGTCATCAGCCGGCTTCCGTTCGGCAGGCCAAGCGCCAGGTCCTGCGCAATCAGCGAATCGGAGGCGCCGGATACCACCGTGCCTTGCGTCGTGGACTGGGCGCGGACGCTTTCCTCGAAGCTCGTCAGCCGGTCGGTGGTGGCGCGCCAGGCCGCCAGCGAGCTGTAGTTGTCGACCAGCCACGACAGTGAGTCCTGCACCCGCCCGAACGCGGAAGAGATCTGCATCAGCTCTCCGAGCTGGATCGCGCCGCTGAAAAATCGCGGCGCCGCCACCAGGAAGGGAAACACGACAGCGGCCTGGCCGAAGAAGGTGTTGAACCAGATCAGGTTCTTCTGTGCCCTGATCAATTGCAGGTAATTCGCGAGCACCCGCGAGAAACGCATGTCCAGATGTTGCCGCTCGACCTGCTCGCCCTTGTCCAGGGCAATTGCTTCGCTGTATTCGCGCACCCGCACCATGTGGTGCCGGAAATCGGCCTCGTAGCGCTGCTGCTGGAAGTTCAGCGGAATCTGGCGCCGGCCGATGTAGTGCGTGAGGACGCTGCCCGCAGCGCAGTACACCACTGCGGCCCACACCATGAAGCCCGTGATTTCATACGTCGAGCCGTCCCATGAGAAGGTGAAGCCGCCGCTCAGACCCCACAGGATACCGACGAAGCTGGCCAGCGTCACGAGCGCGTTTAACAGGCCCATGGTGAGGGACACCGTGTAGCCGGTGAACAGGTTCAGGTCTTCCTGGATCCGCTGGTCGGGGTTGTCGGGAGTGCCGGCGGCATCGGAAAAGCGGGCTAGTTCCATCCGGTAGAAGGCCTTCGCCGAGAGCCAGCGCTCCAGATAGTGCGTCGTCATCCACGCCCGCCAGCGCACCTCGAGCAGCTGGGTGAGGTAGAACTTGTAGACGGCAATGACGATGTAGCCGAACGCGATATAGGTGAAGCGCAGCAGCTGGTGCCAGAACACCGGCTGGTCGCGCTTTTCGAGCGCGTCGTAAAACAGCCGGTTCCAGTCGGTCAGCAGCACCAGCATGTAGACCGCGCCCAGGTTCAGCAGCACGATAGCCAGCAACAACGCGCGGGCCTTCCAGCGTTCTTCGGATCGAAAATACGGCACAGTGAGGGCCCAGACTTTGCGCGCGGTGCTCCCGAACAAAGCGAATTTGGTGACCAGTTGCATGCGTTGCGTCCTTCAGCTGAAGGCAAGTATCGTAGCGCCCCAAGCGCTGCGCAGACTCAGGAGGACGGGTTGGAAATGCCGCTGTCGACATGACCCGAGGGCACATGGCGGGACGCATGGTCGACGTGGCCGGTCTGGTCGTCGAAAAAGAAGTCCGGCTCGAATTCGCGCAGGAATTCGCCCTTTGCCAGGCCGCCTAGGAACATCGCCTCGTCGACGTGGATATTCCAGTTCATCAGCGTGCGAATCGCCC
>JANXVP010000537.1 GCA_025351615.1 Ramlibacter sp.
GCGCGAAGTCCACGATGTGCAGCAACAACCGGGTGCGCTGCAGGTGGCGCAGGAACAGATGGCCGAGTCCCGCGCCTTCCGATGCGCCTTCGATCAGGCCAGGCAAATCGGCGACGACGAAGCTTTGCTCGGGGCCCACCCGCACCACGCCCAGATTGGGATGCAGGGTGGTGAACGGGTAGTCTGCGATGCGCGGACGCGCATTCGACACAGCCGTGATGAACGTGGACTTGCCGGCGTTGGGCATGCCCAGCAAGCCCACGTCGGCCAGCACCTTGAGTTCGAGCTTGAGCTTTTTGTTCTCGCCCGGCCAGCCCGGCGTTTTCTGGCGCGGCGCGCGGTTGATCGCGCTCTTGAACCGCATGTTGCCGAAGCCGCCGTCGCCACCCTTGGCGATCGTGATGACCTCGCCGGGCGTCAGCAGTTCGTACAGCACATCGCCGGTTTCGGCGTCGGTGATGATGGTGCCGACGGGCATCTTCAGGGTGACGTCGCTGCCGGCCGCGCCGAACATGTCGGAGCCCATGCCGTGTTCGCCGTTCCTGGCTCCGTGCCGGCGCGCGTAGCGGAAATCCACCAGCGTGTTGAGATTCGCATCAGCAACCGCGAAGACGTGGCACCGCGGCCGCCGTCACCGCCGTTCGGGCCGCCGAATTCCTTGTACTTTTCATGCCGGAAAGAGACGCAGCCGCTCCCGCCATCGCCGGCAGCGACATCGATATAGGCTTCGTCAACGAACTTCATGAGGATCCCAGTATAGATATCGACCGCGCGCTTCGCCGCTCCCAGTGGCTGCTGTTGAAGCGGCGGCCGCCCGGCGCCAAAAACAAAGCCCCGACCAGCGGGGCTTCGATGCGCATCGAACGATCGATTAAACGGGGATCACGCTCACAGTGTGCTTGTTGAGCGAACCCTTGATCGCAAACTTCACGTTGCCTTCGACCAGCGCGAACAGCGTATGGTCCTTGCCCAAGCCGACGTTGGTGCCGGGATGGAACCGGGTGCCACGCTGCCGCACGATGATTGCGCCGGCGCTGATCAGCTCACCGCCGAAAGCCTTCACGCCGAGCATCTTGGGCTGGGAATCCCGCCCGTTTCGCGTCGAGCCGCCGCCTTTTTTCTGTGCCATTTCTAGTGCTCCTTAAGCTGCAATCGCGCCGATTTGCAGTTCGGTGAACTGCTGGCGATGGCCCTGGCGCTTCTGGTAGTGCTTGCGACGGCGCATCTTGAAGATGCGAACCTTGTCGTGCTTGCCGTGAGCCACCACAGTGGCAACCACAGTTGCGCCGGACACCAGGGGAGTGCCGATCCTGATCTCGCTGCCGATACCGACAGCCAGAACCTGGTCGATCAAGATCTCCTGGCCTACGTCCGCAGCAATCTGTTCTACTTTAATTTTTTCGCCGGAAGCAACGCGATACTGCTTGCCGCCGGTTTTTATGACCGCGTACATGTTGACCTCTTAGAAAGAGCTGTTTCACGTCTCGCGACATGAAGGCTCCACGGACGGATTTCCGCAGAGCCCAAGAGTATAGCATGGTAGGCGCTCACTAACACCCCCGCGCGCCGGCGTCGGCTGCAACAGCGCCCCGCTTCCTATAATCCGCCAACTTCCTGCCGTTTCTGCCTTGACCGCCAATTCCTCCAGCACCGCCTCGGTTCTTGCTCTCGTTGCAAACGACATGGTCGGTGTGGACGCCGTGATCGCCCGGCGGCTGGACTCGGGCGCGCCGCTGGTCGGCGAAGTCTCGCGCTACATCATTTCAGCCGGTGGCAAGCGCCTTCGGCCGGCGTTGCTGCTGCTGGTTTGCGGCGCGCTGGAGTTTCGCGGCGAGCAGCGCTTTAACCTCGCTGCAGTGGTCGAATTCATCCATACCGCCACCCTGCTGCACGACGACGTGGTGGACGAATCCACCCTGCGACGCGGCCGCGCCACCGCCAATGAGAGCTTCGGCAACCCGGCCAGCGTGCTGGTCGGAGTTCACCGGGCGCTTCAGGGCATTGCTCAGCGATTTGATGGCGTTGAACATCTGATGCCGCTGGGTTTGGTTCCCGGCCAGCATGTTGTTGACTTCATCGAACACCAGGACCCGCATCCCGAGGTCAC
>JANXVP010000549.1 GCA_025351615.1 Ramlibacter sp.
CGCCTGGGCGCCGTAGATGTTCCATTCGCTCGAGGTGTAGCGGGCGCTGATGATCTCGTGCATCAGCGTCAGCGCACTCGACACCACGGTGCCGCCGCTTTCCGTGGCGTGGAAAAACTCGTCCTCGGTCACCTCCGTCGCCTGCGTGTGGTGGCGGATGAAGATCACGTCGGTCTGCTGGTAATGCCGTGTCAGGAAAAGATAGAGCAGGATGAAGAAACGCTTGGCCAGGTCCTTGCGCGCTTCGTCCATCGATCCCGACACATCCATCAGGCAGAACATCGCCGCCTTGCTAGTGGGCACCGGCTCGCGAATCCGGTTGCGGTAACGCAGGTCGAACGGATCCAGGAAAGGCACGCGCTTGAGCCGTTCGCGCAGCGCCTGGATCTCGGCCCGCACCGAGGCGAGTTCCGCGGCGGGCGCATCGCCACGCAGCTCCATCTGCTTGAGATAGTCCTCCAGCTTGCGCAGCTCCAGCCGGGCCTCGCCGCCCATGGCGATCCGCCGGCCGAGCGCGACGCGCATCGACCGCACCACATGCAGGCTGGTGGGATTGCCCTCCGACACGAAGCCGGCGCGGCGCGACTTCCACTCCGGCGCGTCCGCCAGAAGCTGCGTGCGGATCAGCCGCGGCAGCGCCAGGTCGTCGAAGAAATAGTTCATGAATTCTTCGCGGCTGATGCGAAAAACGAAATCGTCCTCGCCGCCACCGTCGTCCGACGCGCCCTTGCCGGCGCCGCTTCCACCGCCCTGCGGTTTGGCGATGCGGTCGCCCTTGACGTATTCCCGGTTGCCCGGGTGGACCATCTCGCGGGTGCCTCCGGGGCCGTGGTTGAACACCGGCTCGGACACATCACGCCGCGGCAGCGTGATGTCGGTCCCTTCCTCGATGTCGCGGATGCTGCGGTCGCCGACGGCCTTGCGCACCGCGTCCTTGATCTGGTCGCGGTAGCGGCGCAGGAAGCGCTCGCGGTTTTCGATCGACTTGTTCTTCCCGGACAGGCGACGATCGATCACCTGGTGCAGCATGGGGCTCTCCCTGCGACTGGTGGGCACTGCTGGTGACTCCGCCGGACTGTCAGGAACTCTTGCGCACGCGCAGGTACCACTCGCACAGCAGACGCACCTGCCGGTGGGTGTAACCCTTCTCGACCATCCGGTTGACGAAATCCTCGTGCTTCTTCTGCTCGTCGGCACTGGCCTTGGCGTTGAAGGAGATCACCGGCAGCAGGTCTTCGGTGTTGGAGAACATCTTCTTCTCGATCACCGTCCGCAGCTTCTCGTAGCTGGTCCAGACCGGGTTCTTGCCGGCGTTGCTGGCGCGGGCCCGCAGCACGAAATTGACGATCTCGTTGCGGAAGTCCTTGGGGTTCGAAAGTCCAGCCGGCTTCTCGATCTTTTCGAGTTCGGAATTGAGCGCACCGCGGTCGAAGATCTCGCCGGTGTCCGTGTCGCGAAACTCCTGGTCCTGGATCCAGAAGTCCGCGTACGTGACGTAGCGGTCGAAGATATTCTGGCCGTATTCCGAATAGGACTCGAGGTAGGCGGTCTGGATTTCCTTGCCGATGAACTCGGCATAGCGGGCCGACAGATGCTCCTTGATGTAGGACAGGTATTTCTGCTCGGTCTCCGGCGCGAACTGCTCTCGCTCGATCTGTTGCTCCAGCACGTACATCAGGTGCACCGGGTTGGCCGCGATCTCGGTCGAGTCGAAGTTGAAGACCTTGGAAATGATCTTGAAAGCGAAGCGGGTCGAGATGCCTGTCATGCCTTCGTCGACGCCCGCGTAATCGCGGTATTCCTGGTAGCTCTTGGCCTTCGGGTCGGTGTCCTTGAGGTTCTCGCCGTCGTAGATCTGCATCTTGGAGAAGATGCTGGAGTTCTCCGGCTCCTTCAGCCGCGTGAGGACCGAGAACTGGGCCATCATGCGCAGCGTGCCAGGCGCGCAGACCGCATCCTTGAGCGAGGAATTGCGCACCAGCTTGTCGTAGATCTTCACTTCCTCCGTGACGCGCAGGCAGTACGGCACCTTGACAATGTAGATCCGGTCGAGGAAAGCCTCGTTGTTCTTGTTGTTCTTGAACGCCTTCCACTCGCTCTCATTGGAGTGCGCCATCACGATGCCGTCGAACGGGATCGCGCCGAAACCCTCGGTGCCCTTGAAGTTGCCTTCCTGGGTTGCGGTGAGCAGCGGGTGCAGCACCTTGATCGGCGCCTTGAACATTTCGACGAATTCGAGCAGGCCCTGGTTGGCCAGGCACAGCCCGCCGGAATAGCTGTAGGCATCCGGATCGTCCTGGGCGAAGGTTTCGAGCTTGCGGATGTCGATCTTGCCGACCAGCGCCGAAATGTCCTGGTTGTTCTCGTCGCCCGGCTCGGTCTTGGCGATGCCGCACTGCTTGAGGATCGAAGGGTAACGCTTGACTACCTTGAACTTGCGGATGTCGCCGCCGAATTCTTCCAGCCGCTTGACCGCCCACGGCGACATGACCCGCTGCAGGTAGCGCGGCGCGACGCCATACTGTTGTTGCAGCAGCGGCGCGTCTTCGGCGTTGTTGAACAGGCCGAGCGGAGATTCGTTCACCGGCGAGCCCTTGATCGCATAGAACGGCACCTGCTCCATCAGCTGCTTCAGCCGCTCCGCGATCGATGACTTGCCGCCGCCGACCGGGCCCAGCAGGTACAGGATCTGCTTCTTTTCTTCCAGGCCCTGCGCGGCGTGACGGAAGCAGGAAACCACTTGTTCGATCGGCTCCTCGAGGCCGTAGAAGTCGCGGAACGCCGGGTAGATGCGGACCACTTTGTTACCAAAGATCCGTGAGAGGCGGGGGTCGTGCCGGGTGTCGATGACCTCTGGCTCGCCGATGGCCGCCAGCATCCGCTCGGCCGCCGTCGCGTAGACCAGAGGGTCTCGCTTGCACGCGTCGAGATATTCCTCGAGCGACATCTCTTCCTCGCGGGTCTGCTCGTAGCGGGCCAGAAAATTCCGAACTACATCCATGGAACCTCCTTCAAATGGAATCGTGCAGCTTGCAACAGTGACCATTTCAATTTCACTTGAACGCACAACGGCTCAACCGTGCGGCGCCGCGCGTGTCAGTGAAAGCTGCCTTCACTGTAGGTGAACGGTAGATTAAAACAAGAGGCTGTGGTTCCTAGGGGAAAGCGCTTGTGCGCCAGTTGACCTTTCGTGCGTTGAGTGGCGCACGCGGCGGGTGCGTGGGCATGCTGCAAGCCGGTGCACGGCAGGGCACACCGCGCTTTCGGTCAATGGATTTCGGGGTCTCCGGGAGCGGTCGACTTGGCGCTGTCCGGCGCCAGGAAATCGAAGTCGCAGCCCGTGTCTGCC
Source organism: Ramlibacter sp. (assembly GCA_025351615.1). Classification (GTDB taxonomy): domain Bacteria; phylum Pseudomonadota; class Gammaproteobacteria; order Burkholderiales; family Burkholderiaceae_C; genus Ramlibacter. The sequence continues at coordinate 3,350 of JANXVP010000549.1, forward strand.
TGCTGGATGTGCTTGAGATACAGCACGCCGTAGCCGCGGCTGAATTTCGGCATGGGCGCCTTCCAGGCCGCCTTGCGTCGTTCCAGTTCCGCTTCGCTTACCTTCAGGTTCAGGCTGCGGGCGGCGACATCCAGCTCGATCACATCGCCGTCGCGTACCAGCGCCAGCGGGCCCCCCACATGCGACTCCGGCGTGACATGCAGCACGCAGGCGCCATAGCTGGTGCCACTCATGCGCGCATCGCTGATGCGCAGCATGTCGCGCACCCCTTGCTTGAGCAGCTTCTGCGGGATCGGCAGCTGGCCCCATTCCGGCATGCCGGGCGCACCCTGGGGGCCGGCACTTTGTAGCACGATCACGCTGTCCCTGGTCACCTCGAGGTCCGGCGAGTCGATCCGCGCGGCCATGTCGTTGTAATCCCTGAATACGACGGCTGGTCCCTGGTGCTTGCGAAACTGCGGCTCCATGGCAGCCGGCTTGATCACCGCGCCCGCCGGCGCCAGGTTGCCCGTCAGCACGGCCAGGCCGTCGCTCGCCACCAGCGGCTTGCTGCGCGGCCGGATGACGTCGTCGTTGAAAATCCTGGCGCCCTCGACGTTTTCGCCCAGCGTCCGGCCCGAAATCGTCTGCTGCTCGAAGTCCATCAGGTCGCCGAGCTGCGTGAGAAAGGCCCGCAGCCCGCCCGCGTAGAAGAAGTCCTCCATCAGGTACTTGCCGCTGGGACGCAGGTTGGCCAGCACCGGTGTCTTGCGCGCCAGCGCGTCGAAGCGCGCGAGGTCCAGTGCGATGCCGGCGCGCCGCGCCATCGCGATCAGGTGGACGATCGAATTGGTGGAGCCGCCCAGAGCCAGCACCGCCGTCACCGCGTTGTCGAACGAGCCGGCGGTGAGCACGTCGGACGGCTTCAGGTCTTCCCAGACCATGTCGACGATTCGTTTGCCGGTGAGCGTCGCCATCTGCGCATGGCGCGAGTCCGGCGCCGGGATCGACGCCGCACCGGGCAGGGTGAGGCCCAGCACCTCCACCGCACTGGTCATCGTGCTGGCGGTGCCCATGGTCATGCAGTGGCCGGGCGACCGGGCGATGCCGTCCTCGACCTGTTGCCAGTCGTCCTCGCCGATGTTCCCCGCGCGCAGCTCGGCCCAATACTTCCAGGTATCCGAGCCGGAGCCGAGATACTCGCCCTTGTAGTCGCCGCGCAGCATGGGCCCGGCCGGCATGAAGATGGCCGGCAGGTCCATCGAGATGGCGCCCATCACCAGCGCCGGCGTGGTCTTGTCGCAGCCCCCCATCAGCACGCAGCCGTCGGCCGGGTAAGAGCGCAGCAGCTCTTCGCATTCCATCGCCAGCAGGTTGCGGTACAGCATCGTGGTCGGCTTCTGGAATGGCTCGGACAGCGAAATGGCAGGCATCTCCACGGGAAACCCGCCCGCCTGCCAGATGCCGCGCTTGACCTCCTCGACCCGCTGCTTGAAGTGCGAATGGCAGGGATTGATGTCGCTCCATGTGTTGATGATCGCGATTACCGGCTTGCCTGCGTAGTCGCTGCGGTGGTAGCCCATCTGCGCGGTGCGCGAGCGGTGGCCGAAAGCGCGCAGGTCTTTTGCGCCATACCAGCGCCAGGAGCGCAGCTCCTGCGCAGTCTTGCGCGTGGGAGCGGTGGCCTTGGGGGGTTTCTGGGATGTCATGTCGGTTGCCTCTGGGAATTCATGCGCCGTCGCCAGCGGGTGGCGGCAGTATGTCACCGCACCCGGGACGGGCATGCGTGGCATGCTTGCGCCATGAAGCGCCTGATCTGTCTCGCCGCCCTCCTCGCCAACGCCACCGTCTGCTGGGGCGCCGACGCGCCGGAACGTGCTTTGCGGATCGGCTCCAAGCGCTTTACCGAGTCCTACATCTTGGCGAACGTGATGGCGCAAACCGTCGCCGCCACGACCGGCACCGCACCCGAAGTGCGGCAGGGCCTGGGCAACACCGCCGTGGTCTACGAGGCGCTGCGTTCCGGAAACATCGATCTCTATCCGGAGTACGCCGGGACCATCGCCCTGGAGATACTCAAGCAATCCGGGCCGATGGATCTCGCCGCGATGAACCAGGCCCTGGCACCGCTGGGCCTGGGAGCCGCGATTCCCCTGGGCTTCAACGACGGTTACGCGCTGGCCATGCGGGCCGCGGACGCGCAGCGCATGAACCTGCGCACGCTATCGGACCTGGCTCGCCATCCACAGTTGAAGCTGGGGCTGTCGAACGAATTCATCGGCCGCGCCGACGGCTGGGCAGGACTGGCCCAGCGCTACGGCTTCAGCCAGAAACCGGTCGGGCTGGACCACGGCCTGGCCTATGACGCCCTCGCCGCGAAGCAGGTGGACCTGATCGACATCTACACCACCGACGCCAAGATCGCACATCTCGGCTTGCAGGTGCTGCAGGACGACCAGCGGCATTTCCCGCGCTACGACGCGCTGGTGCTGTACCGCCTGGAAGTTCCGCAGCGCTTTCCGGCGGCGTGGGCCGCGCTGCAGAAGCTGCAGGGCCGGATCGACGAGAACGCGATGATTGCGATGAATGCGAGGGCCGAACTGCAAAGCGTGCCCTTCGATGCGATTGCCCGCGACTTCCTGGCCTCAGGCGCCAGTTCGCCCGGAGTTGCAAACCCCGCACCGGCAGGGGTCGGCCGCAGCTTCACGCAGAAGCTGTTCGGTCCAGACCTCATGCGCCTCACAGTCCAGCACCTGACGCTCGTTGTGGTGTCGGTTGCGGCCGCCATGTTGCTGGCAGTCCCGCTGGCGCTGGCGGCCTTCCCGCATCCGCGCTGGCGCGGCGGCTTGCTGGCCGCGGCCGGCCTGCTGCAGACGGTTCCCTCGCTGGCGCTGCTGGCGGCGCTGATCGGCTTGACCGGCGCCATCGGGGCAGTGCCGGCACTGATGGCGCTGACCCTGTATGCCCTGCTGCCGATCATGCGCAACACCGTTGCCGGATTGTCGGAAGTCGGCGAAGGCATCCGGCAGGCCGGGACGGCACTGGGAATGACACGGTCGCAGCGGCTGCGCCACGTCGAACTGCCGCTGGCCTTGCCGACCGTCGTTGCCGGCGTGCGCACAGCCGTCGCGATCGCCATCGGCACGGCGACGATTGCTGCGCTCATCGGCGCCGGCGGTTACGGCGAGCGCATCGTCACCGGCCTGGCGCTGAACGACCGTGAACTGCTGCTGGCCGGCGCTCTTCCCGCCGCCGCCCTGGCCCTGGGATGCGAGGCCCTGTTCGAATTGCTGGAGCGGCGGATTCGCCGCCGGCGCTCAAGACCAGGGTAGGCGACCGGGCTAGGCGACCGAGGCCGCCCTGGCCTGGGTGGCGCCGCCGGCGAGACGATCGCACAGCGCCTGCGTCACCTGGGCGGTGGTTGCCGTGCCGCCCAGGTCGCCGGTGTGCAGCGTCCTGTCGGCAGTGATCTGCTCGATGGCCTGCATCAGCCGCTTGGCGGCCGCGTCCTCGCCCAGGTGCTCCAACATCATCACAGCCGACCAGAAGGTGCCGACCGGATTGGCGAGGCCCTTGCCCATGATGTCGAATGCAGACCCGTGGATCGGCTCGAACATCGACGGATAGCGGCGCTCCGGGTCGATGTTGCCGGTCGGCGCGATGCCCAGGCTGCCGGCCAGCGCCGCCGCAAGGTCGCTCAGGATGTCGGCATGCAGGTTGGTCGCGACAATCGTATCGAGCGTTGCCGGACGATTGACCATGCGCGCAGTGGCGGCGTCAACGAGTTCCTTATCCCATTTCACATCGGGGAACTCTTTGGAAGTTTGCACCGCGATCTCGTCCCACATCACCATCGCATGGCGCTGTGCGTTTGATTTGGTGACAACTGTTAGCAACTTGCGTGGACGCGATTGAGCCAGCTTGAACGCGAAGCGCATGATGCGCTCAACACCCGCACGGGTCATGATGCACACGTCGGTCGCGGCCTCAATGGGATGGCCCTGATGCACGCGTCCGCCAACGCCTGCGTATTCGCCCTCCGAGTTTTCGCGCACGATCACCCAATTGAGGTCG
>JANXVP010000569.1 GCA_025351615.1 Ramlibacter sp.
CGGACCGGCGCGGACGTAGTCGGCCAGCAGGACCGCTGGGCCAGGCCTCGAGCCTAGGCTGACACCCAGGTCCGGCTCCCACAGGCCGGAGCGTTGCAGCACGGCCGCTGTCTCCCGCTGCGTGAGGTGACTGCCGTCGGCGAGGATGTGAGGCGTCAGCACGCCGGCTTCGCGGGCCTTGGCCCGCATCTCGATGACGAGGTCGGCCGAAATCAAGAGCGGCAAGCTGGTGAAGATCCGCGCCCGCCACGAATTCCCGCTTGTGCAGTACTTCGCCGTGCACTCGGAAAGGGACGCCGTCAGCCCGATTATCGACTTGGCGAAGATGGCTGCTAAGTTCTATGACTTCAGCATTCGCCGCCACGTGCTGCATTAGCTCGCACAGGGCTGCACCGTACAGCGGGGCAGGGGCTCATCAGCGAATGCTTATCTTTTGTCCGCTTTTTCTGGGTAGATGGCTTATGCGAATGCCCCCATGATCGCCAATCTTCCACTGCACCAATGTAAGAGGAGACGAGTGGGCAAACGCAAGAACGATGACCGATCGCTGACGCGCAGGGGCCTGCTGGGCGGCCTGACAGCCACTTCGCTGGCGCCGATGCTGGTGACCGCCTATGCCGCGGACGCTCCGGCGCCTACGACTGCAACGCCGCCCGGGCATGGAACCGCGATGAGGGAAACGGCGCCAGTAGCGGTCGGCCATGCGTCCTCCTCCGGTGGCCGGCCGGCCAGCGACTACATGGTCGACGTGTTCCGCAGCCTGAATATCGAATACGCCACGGCGAACCCGTCTTCGTCGTTGCGCGGCCTGCACGAATCCATCATCAACTACGGCAAGAACCGGTTGCCGGAGCTGCTGACCGTTACGCACGAAGAGATCGGCGTGGCAATGGCGCACGGCTACTTCAAGGCCTGCGGCAAGCCGATGGCGACGCTGGTGCATGGGGCCGTCGGCACCCAGCATGCGTCCATGGCGGTCTACAACGCGTGGTGCGACCGCGTGCCCGTGGTGGTGATCTCCGGCAATGAAACGGACGCGTCGCACCGTCCGCCCGGCGTGCCCACGGTGCACGCTGTCCAAGACGGCAACGCGTTGCTGCGCGACTTCACGAAATGGGACGACGCGCCCGTGTCCGCGCCCCACTTCGGTTTGTCGCTGGTGCGCGCATACAAGCTGATGATGACGCCGCCCTACGAACCGGTGGCGTTGTCCGTCGACGCCGGGCTGCAGGAGTCCTTACTCGGCGACACCGCGCACCTGGGCATCCCGCGGTACATGCCGGCCGCCCCACCACAAGGCGATACCAACGCCGTCCGTGAAACGGCGCGCTGGCTCGCGGGCGCGGAGCGTCCGGTGATCGTGGTCGATCGGGCGGCCAGAACGCCGGGGGGCGTTGGCCTGCTGGTACAACTGGCCGAAGCGCTGAACGCGCCGGTGATCGACTTGCGTTCGCGCATGAACTTCCCGAACACGCACATCCTCAACCAGACTGCGCGCCGCACGGATCTGCTGTCGCAGGCGGACGTGATCGTCGGTATGGAGCTCAACGACTTCTGGGGTGTGGTCAACGGGTTCGTGGACAACAAGGAAAAGCTGCAGGAGCGCGTGGCCAAGCAGGAGGTGAGGCTGGTGAGCATAGGCTCGGCCGACTACTACTTGAAAAGCAACTACCAGGACTTTCAGCGCTTCCTGCCCGTGGACATTGCTATCGCCGGGGATGCCGAGGCAACGCTGCCGGCGCTGACGGAGGCCGTGCGGCAGGCCCTGACCGACGCGCAGAAGTCCCGTGTCGCCGCGCGGGCGGAGCCCTTGCGCGCCGCGCACCGGGCCAGCGCGACGCGCCTCAAGGCGGCCGCCAGCCAGGGCTGGAACCTGTCGCCGATCAGCGTGCCGCGCCTGTGCACGGAAGTGTTCCATGCCATCGCGGACACCGACTGGAGCTTCCTGGGCATGGACTCGAACCTGAGCTTCTGGCCGTCGCGCATGTGGCCGATTGAGCAACACCACCATCACCTGGGCCACAGCGGCGGCTACGGGCTGGGCTACGCACTGCCCGCGGCCGTGGGCGCAGCACTGGCGAACAAGAAAGCCGGCCGCATCACGGTGGCAATCCTCGGCGACGGCGACATCCTTTACACACCGTCAGCAATGTGGTCGGCCGCCAACCTGAAGCTGCCGCTGCTAATGATTGTGCACAACAACCGGGCCTACCACCAGGAAGCGATGCATGTGCGGAGGATGTCGAACTTCCGCGGCCGTGCACCGGCCGACCGGGCCGAGCTCGGCGACTTTGCGCCCGTCGGCATGTCGATCATGAATCCGAATGTTGATTTCTCGAAGCTGGCGGGCTCCATGGGCGTGTGGTCGGAGGGTCCTGTCTCCGATCCGGCTCGACTCGGAGCCGCGCTGAAGCGGGCCGTGGACATGGTGAGGTCCGGCGCGCCGGCGCTGGTCGATGTGCTAACCCAACCGCGATGAGGTCCGCACAATGAAATTCGCTTTTCTCACACTTTCCGGCTTTCTGCTGCCGCTGGCCGCCGTGGCACAGACCACTCCGACCCCCGCCATCCTCGGCCAGCGGGCCTACATGGTGGCGGGCTGCTACCAATGCCATGGCACCGCTGGGCAGGGTGACGTCGGTCCGCGCATCGCGCCCAGGCCCTTCCCGCTGGAAGGCCTGATTGCCTTCGTTCGAGGCTCGTCGCGCAGCATGCCTGCATACGACGCAGTGGTGCTGCCGGATGCGGAGCTGCGCGCCATTCACGCCTTTCTGGAATCGATTGCGCCTTCGCCTGCGCCGGACCAGATCCCGTTGCTCAAGTAACCGCCAGACGCTCTCCCTGCCATGAATGCTCTTGCAATGACTCTTCCGGCGGAGGCGTTGCGGCGTCTCGCCGCTCTTTCCTGGGCCGACGTGCGTCGGCCAGCAACGCCATCTTCACGGCCTCGAGGAACGGCGTCAGCTTGGTCGGCACCGCACGGCGCCGGTACTGCGGCGGCTCGGCCTTGTCCGTGCGCAGGTACTTGCGCACCGTGTTGCGCGACAAGCTCGTCGCCCTCACGCAAGAGTTGCTCCCAAGGTTTGTGTAGCACCTTGTGTAGCAACTGCCGCTTTTTCCGCGTCAGAAAGCAAAAAAGCCAAGTAAATCAATCACTTGGCTTTGAATGGGGTGGCTGATGGGGCTCCACCCCACTTTTACGAACCTTCCTCGGTTCCCTCTCGTCGGCCGACTCTCTGACGCACAGCCGATTGCAAAAAGTGGACGACCTAAGTGTATGACGAGATTCGGTGTCTCGGCGGGCAGTTAAACCGGGTGTGGAAATCGGGTAGCTGGCGCGGCCGCCCCGGAGTCGGCA
>JANXVP010000016.1 GCA_025351615.1 Ramlibacter sp.
GTTCCAGGCGGCTTGCGCGGGCGTGGCCAACGTCATCGCCTGGATCGAGCAATACACGCACGGCGAGGGCGACCTGCACGACCTGCAAACGTCCATCGAGCACCAGGACGGCTGGAACTGGGAACAGCGGGTGGAAGAAACCCTGCATCGGCTGCACCTGGACAAGGGCGCGGTCATCGCGACCTTGTCGGGCGGGACGAAAAAACGCGTCGCGCTGGCGCAGGCCCTGGTGCGCCGGCCCGACGTGCTGCTGCTCGACGAGCCGACCAACCACCTCGACCTGGACTCGATCGAATGGCTGGAAGACCTGCTGATCGACTTCAAGGGAAGCGTCGTCACGATCACCCACGACCGCACCTTCCTCAACCGCGTCGCCACGCGAATCGTCGAACTCGACCGCGGTCACTTGCTGTCCTATCCCGGCAACTTCACTCAATACCAGGTGCTCAAGGAGGAACAGGCGGCGCAAGAAGCAGTGATCAGCGCCAAGGCGGACAAGCTGCTGGCGCAGGAAGAAATCTGGATTCGCAAGGGCGTCGAAGCGCGCCGCACGCGCGCAGTGGCGCGGATCGGACGGCTGGAGGCGCTGCGCGCGCAAAGAACGGCACGGCGCGACGCACTGGGCAGCGTCAAGCTCGACGTCGCTTCCGGCCAGAGCAGCGGAAAGATCGTCGCCGAACTGACCGAAGTGAACAAGTCCTTCGGTGCCAACGTGATCGTGCGCGGCTTCAGCGCGACCATCCTGCGCGGCGACAAGGTTGGCCTGATCGGCCCCAACGGCGCGGGCAAGACCACGCTGCTCAAACTGATCCTGGGCGAGTTGCCGCCGGACAGCGGCAAGATCCGCCAGGGCGCCAACCTGCAGGTCGCCTACTTCGACCAGATGCGCAATGCGCTGGACCTCAACGCCACGCTGGAAGACTTCATCAGCCCCGGCAGCGAATGGATCGAAATCGGCAACCAGCGCAAACACGTCAAGAGCTACCTCGGCGACTTCCTGTTTTCCCCGGCCCGGGCCACCTCCCCGGTGCGCTCGCTGTCCGGAGGCGAGCGCAACCGCCTGCTGCTGGCCCGCCTGTTTGCGCGGCCGGCCAATGTCCTGGTGCTGGACGAACCGACCAACGACCTCGACATCGATACGCTCGAACTGCTGGAAGACCTGCTGCAAAACTATGACGGCACGGTATTCCTGGTAAGCCACGACCGCACTTTCCTGGACAACGTCGTGACCAGCACAATCGCCTTCGAGGGCGATGGCCGCTGGCGCGAGTACGAGGGCGGCGTGCAGGACTGGCTGCTGCAATCGCGGCGGTCCCAGGCATTTGCGGCGGCCCAGGATGCGGCCGTGGCCAAAAACACACCCCGTTCAGGATCGGCCGGCAAGAGCAGCCCGGGAACCCCGACAGCATCGGTTGCCATGGCGGCAAAAAAAAAGCTCGGCTTCAAGGAACAGCGTGAATTGCAAGCGTTGCCCGCGCTGATCGAGACGCTGGAGCAGGAGCAGGCCGCCATCTCCGGCGAACTTTCCGACGGCAGCCTCTATGCGCGTGACCCGGAACGCGCGGCCGACCTCGGCGCCCGAAATGCGCGCATCGAGGAAGAATTGCTACAGGCGCTGGAACGCTGGGAGCAGCTCGGCGCCGTTTGAGGCTTTATCCTTCAATCGTTGGCGACGAACGCTGACCTCATGGCCGGCCGCAGCTGCACGGCCGCGGGTACATTCGAAGCATCCATGCTTCAATCCTTTCTGCCTCCTGCCCCGTCGCCTGCGGGCCCCGGGTGGCAATTTCTGTCGCGCTGTCTGTTTGTGTTGCTGGTTGCGTCCTGGGCAACCGGTTGCGCCAGCCTGCCGGCCAACATCGTCCGGCCGGCGTCGACGGCGTACAGCGCGCCCGATGAGACCTCGCTGGGTCGGTTGACGCTGCAACGTCGCACGCAAGCTGCGGCGCGCAGCGATTCGGCCTTCCGGTTACTGGACAGTGTGGACGTGGCTTTTTCCAGCCGGCTGGCGCTGATCGATGGCGCCCAGCGGACCCTCGACCTGCAGTACTACGCCATTCACGCCGACTCCAGCACCGAGCAACTGCTCGAGCGCATTCGCGCCGCCGCCGACCGGGGTGTCCGCGTCCGCATCCTGCTGGATGATTTCAACAGCGTGGGCGCCGACGCGCAGGTGCTTCGGCTGGCGTTCCTCAAGAACATCGAAATGCGGCTGTACAACCCGTTGCCGGGATCGCGCGCATCGCTGCTCGGACGCATCTTCACCTCCCTCGCCGACATCGGTCGCATCCAGAAGCGGATGCACAACAAATTGTTCATGGCCGACAACGCCTGGGGCATCGCCGGGGGACGGAACCTGGGCGATGCCTACTTCGGCCGCGGCGAAGACAGCAACTTCGTCGATCTCGATGTGCTGGCGACAGGGCGCATCGTGCGCGACATGTCGGCGAGCTTCGACGGCTACTGGAACAACGACCTGGCCTTTCCGGTCGAAGCCTTGCTGACTCCTGCGGAACTGGAAAGGCTGCGCAAGCCGATGCTTCCTAGCGCCGATAGCGGCGCATCACCCGGCTTGCTATCCGTCCCGGCAGCGGCGACCGTCCCCCACACGGCTTCGGTCCTGCCGGATGTCACCGCCACCGGCGTCCAGGCCCGGCGGCTCGATCTGCAAAAGGTAGCGCTCAACTGGGCTCCGGCAGCGCTCCTGGTCGACAAGCCCGGCAAGGTGGGGCCGGATGACGATGAGGTGAATTCCGGCGACACGGTGGTGGATGGCCTGCTGGGCCTGATGGGTCAAGCCAGGGACGACCTGCTGATCGTCTCGCCGTACTTCGTCCCCGGAGAGCCGATGATGAAGGTGTTTGCCGACCTGCGAAAGCGCCAGGTGCGCATTCGCGTGCTGACCAACTCGCTGGCCTCCAACGACGCCCCCGCAGCGCACGCCGGCTACGCGCGCTACCGCAGGCAATTACTGGAGATGGGTGTCGAACTGCACGAGATGCGAGCTGAGCAGGAAGGCTCCGCCGGCGGCCTGGGCTCCGGCATCAACAGCCGCAGTGTGCAGACCGGAGGACCGTTCGGGTCGGGCGGCGGCGTCGGGGGCTCCAAGGCCGGGACCAGCCGCGCCAGCCTGCACAGCAAGGCGGTGATCATCGACTCCCGGATGGCGGTGATCGGCTCCATGAACCTCGACCTGCGCTCGCAGCTGAAAAACAGCGAGGTGGCGCTGGTCATCCGCAGCCCAGCGCTGGCCCGCGAGGCGATTCGGCTGGTGGAATCTAGCTTTGCCAACGGCGCCTACCGGCTTGAGCTCAACGGCAGCGCCCTGGCGTGGCGCGCCCCGCCCGGCGCATTGTTCAAGGACGCCGACAGCGAACCGGAAGCCAGCACCAGGCTCAAGCTGCTGGTCAATGTGATCGGCCCGTTCGCCCCTGACGAGATGCTCTGACGCGACCGGGCGTCACATCCTTCGCACAACCTCGACGTATCTCTTCCAGAACACGGCGTCCTGCGAGGCCGCGAAGTTGATGCGCATCAGGGTGCTCGGCTTGCGCTCGGCATGGAACAGGGCGCCGATCGCCAGCAAGTAGCCGTCGTCGAGCATGCGCGTAGTGGTCGTGGATTGACTGAGAGATAACATTGAACGCCATGAACCGGCAAATCCACTCCGGCCTGCGGCGCCATCCATGAGCGCGGCGGAACTCACCACGCTGCTGCTTTTCTGCGCCGCGATGAGCTTTTCGCCAGGGCCCAACACCACGCTGTCCGCCGCGCTGGCGGCCAATCTCGGCTTGCGGCGCGCGCTGCGGTTCTGCCTTGCGGTGCCGGCTGGCTGGACCGTCCTGATGCTCGCCAGCGGACTGGGCCTCGGCGCCCTGGTGACAGGCGCTCCGGCATTGCGCTGGGCGGTCACGCTGGCGGGCGCCGGCTACATGGTCTGGCTGGCCTGGAAGCTCGCACGGACCCAGACCATGGCGCCAGCGGATCGTCCGATGCTCGACGTCACTTTCTGGCAGGGCGCGGCGCTGCAATTCCTCAACATCAAGGCCGGGATGCTGGCCCTCACGCTCACCGCGGGCTGGGTGGTAAACGCCGGGGGCCGCCCGGTGACCAATCCCGGCCAGCGCCTGGCCATCACCTGCGGCGTGATGATCCTGTTCGCATTCACCAGCAATTTCAGCTACGCCCTGCTCGGCTCACTGCTGCGCGACTGGCTGGCCAGGGACCAGCGCCTTCGCTGGTTCAATCGCGCCCTTGCCCTGGTGCTGCTCGCAACCGCCGGCTGGATGCTGGCGCTATGAGATCGCAGGAAATCACGGGCCTGTGGCTCGGGTTGCTGGGTGTGGTCATTTTCGCGTTGACCTTGCCGATGACGCGGCTGGCGGTCGGCACGCCGGACGCGCCGCAGATGTCCGGCGCCTTCATCGCCGTGGGTCGGGCTGTGGTCGCCGCCGGACTGTCCGCAATCCTTCTGCTGGCGACACGGGCGCGATTCCCGGATCGTCGCGACTGGTGGCCGCTGGCCGTCACCGCGGGCGGGGTTGTCTTCGGCTTTCCGCTGCTGACGTCGATCGCGATGCGCCACGTCGAGGCAGTCCACGCGAGCGTGATTGTCGGCGTGCTGCCGCTGGCCACCGCCGCCGTCGGCGCCTGGCTGCACCGCCAGCGCCCCTCCCCCGGCTTCTGGGCCTGCGCGCTGCTGGGCAGCGCCCTGGTGGTGGCTTTCGCCGTCCTGAGCTCCGGCGCCGGCGGCCTGTCGATCCAGCCGGCCGATGCCCTGCTGCTGGCAGCGATGGCTTGCGCCGCCATCGGCTACGGGTATGGCGGCCGGCTGTCGCAGCACATGCGCGCCGAGCACGTGATCTGCTGGGCCCTGGTGCTGGCGCTGCCGATCACGCTGCCCTGGGCCTGGGTCACCCGCCCCCAGACTGCGCTGCAAGACAGCTCCTGGTGGGGTTTCGGTTATGTCGCGGTGTTCTCGATGTGGCTGGGATTCTTCGCCTGGTACCGGGGCCTCGCGCTCGGCGGAACCGTCCGCGTCAGCCAGGTGCAGTTGCTGCAACCCGTCCTGGGCATGCTGTTCGCGGTGCCGCTGCTTGGCGAGCGCCTCGATTCGCTGACACTGGGTTTCGCCGTGGCCGTGATCGCCACCGTCTTCGTCGGCAAGAGAATGCCGGTCGGTGCCGCCGGATCGCGCCAGCAGCAACCGTGTAAAAGGAAAGCGCCATGAAACTCAATCACCTGCAACAGCCCGGATGGATGTTGGCGCGCCGCGCCGGAAAAATGAACCCGTCGGTGATCCGCGAGATCCTGAAGGTGACCGAGCGGCCGGGTATCATCAGTTTCGCCGGGGGTTTGCCTTCACCCAGCACCTTTCCGGTCCGGGAGTTCGCGCAGGCTTGCGACAAGGTGCTGCGCGACGATGGTGCGGCGGCGCTGCAGTACGCGGCCAGCGAAGGCTATGGTCCGCTGCGCGAAATGGTTGCCGCGGGCCTGCCTTGGGACGTCGACCCAGCGCAGGTGCTGATCACGACCGGCTCGCAACAGGGGCTGGACCTCGTGGCCAAGATCCTGATCGACGCCGGCTCCCGAATCCTG
>JANXVP010000020.1 GCA_025351615.1 Ramlibacter sp.
GAACCCGCTGCCGCCGACCATGTCGGCCTACAACACGGCGACCAAGGACGACGTCTACGATCCGGAAGGCGCGAAGAAGCTGCTGGCGCAGGCCGGCCTGGCGAACGGCTTCACCACCGACCTGTGGGCCATGCCGGTGCAACGCCCGTACAACCCGAACGCCAAGCGCATCGCTGAACTGATGCAGGCCGACCTGGCAAAGATCGGCGTCAAGGCCGAGATCAAGAGCTTCGAGTGGGGCGAGTACCGCAAGCGGATGCAGGCCGGCGAGCACCAGATGGGCATGCTGGGCTGGACCGGCGACAACGGCGACCCGGACAACTTCCTGGCCGTTTTGCTGGGCTGCGAAGCCGCCAAGAACAACGGCTCCAACGTCTCGAAGTGGTGCTACCAGCCGTTCGAGGATCTGATCCAGAAAGCCAAGTCGGTCACCAAGCCGGCCGAGCGGGATGCGCTGTACAAGCAGGCGCAGGTGATCTTCAAGCAGCAGGAGCCGTGGTTCACCATCGCCCACGCCGTGCAGATCAAGCCGGTTCGCAAGGAGGTGATCGACTTCAAGCTCAGCCCGTTCGGGCGCCACAACTTCTACGGCGTCGACATCAAGGAATAAGCTGACCACCGCCATCGTCAGCGCGATGCATGAGGAGCTGGCCGCTGTGCTGGCCCTTATGCCGGACGAACGCCGGCAGCAGGCGGCAGGGCGTGATTTCTGGATCGGCCACCTGCACGGCCAGCCGGTGGTCGCGGTGCTCTCGCGGATCGGCAAGGTTGCGGCGGCGACGACGGCGACGGTGCTGATCGAGCGCTTCAGTGTGAAGCGCATCGTCTTTACCGGCGTCGCCGGCGGGCTGGCGAGCGAGGTGCAGGTCGGGGACATCGTGGTGGCCGACAGCTTCCTGCAGCATGACCTCGACGCCTCCCCGATCTTTCCGAAATACCAGGTGCCGCTTTACGGCCTGGACCGGTTCGCGACCGATCCCGCCCTCAGCGCGCAACTGGTTCGCGCTGCGCGGTCGGCACTTGCGCAAGCGCCGCTGCACCACGGGCTGGTCGTGAGCGGCGACCGTTTTGTCGCGACCACCGCCGAAAGCCTCGCCTTGCAGCGGGCGTTGCCGCAAGCCCTTGCCGTGGAGATGGAAGGGGCGGCGTTCGCCCAGGTTTGCCACGACTACGGCGTTCCCTTCGCGGCGGTCCGCACGATCTCCGACCGCGCCGATGACGAGGCGCACGGCGACTTCCTGCGCTTTGTCAGGGACGTGGCCAGCCACTACTCGGCCGCGATCATCGGCGCTTTTCTCGAGGCGGCACCGGCCTGACGCGCCTGCTTACTTGAGCCAGCCGCGCTTGCGGAAGTACCACATCGGCACCACCGCGCTGGCCACCATCAGCAAGATGGCGTAGGGATAGCCATATGCCCATTCGAGTTCGGGAAACCAGCCCTTGAAGTTCATGCCGTAGATGCTGGCAATCAGCGTCGGCGGAAGCAGCGCCACGCTGGCGACCGAGAAGATCTTGATGATCTTGTTCTGGTTGATGTTGATGAAACCGACGGTGGCGGCCATCAGGAAGTTGATCTTGTCGAACAGGAACGCGGTGTGGTTGTCCAGCGATTCGATGTCGCGCAGGATCTGCCGCGCTTCCTCGAACTGGCCGGCGTTGAGCATGCGGCTGCGCATCATGAAACTCACCGCGCGGCGGGTGTCCATCACGTTGCGGCGGATCCGGCCATTCAAGTCCTCCTGCCGCGCAATGGCGCCCAGCACTTCGCCGGCCAGCGCGTCGGTCACGTCCCCCGACAGCACCTGGCGGCTGACTTTTTCCAGTTCGTCGTAGATGCCTTCGAGCGTGTCGGCAGAGTACTCGGCGTCGGCGTCAAACAGCTTCAGCAGCACTTCCTTGGCGTCCTCGATCAGCCCCGGCGCCCGGCGCGCCCGCAGCCGCAGCAGCCGGAACACCGGCACGTCCTCGTCATGGATCGAGAACAGCACGCCTTTGCTTTTGAGCGTGTCGTTGACCAGGTTGAGGATGAAGGCGACCCGGACGGTGCGCGGCTCTTCGTCGTCGGCGATCAGGAAGTCGCTGCGGATATGCAGCTCGCCGTTGTCCTCTTCATAGAAGCGCGCCGACTCCTCGATGTCCTCGTCCATCGCATCCTCGGGGATGGACAGGCCGTAGTACTGCTTGACCCAGCGCTTTTCTTCGGGGGTCGGCGACTCGAGGTCGACCCAGATCGGCTGGAAGTTCGAGAGCTCCTCGAGCGACTCGATTTCCTCCTGGAACAGCCGCCCGTTGGCGAGCGTGAAGATGTTGAGCAAGGCTCACTCCCGAAAATCGTTAAGGCATCGGCGCGTGGTTGCGGCTTTGGCTTCCAACTCCGATGCTTGGGGAGTTGAAAGCTACCGACTGGGGCAGGTTTCCAAGGAGCGGCCTCCGGCGTTTTGACCGCGCGATTATGCCGTGGCAGGGCCCAGCAAGGCCAGCAGTTCCTGCTTGTGCGTGAATGCGTCGCGCTCGCCCAGGGCGACCAGCGTCTGCACGAAGCCCGGCTCGAACAGCAGATAGCTCGCCAGCGCGCCGCCTCCCCCTTTCAGCGCGCCCAGGCCGGCCAGCGCGCGGCGGACCGAGCGGGGAAGCTCATGCAGGTGGGACTGCGCGATCGCATCGAGAGACTGCGAGGGCTGGATGGCCAGCACCTCGACGCTTCTGTAGGGCAGCACCGCGGCGACCTCGCGGGGCAGTTGCTGCAGGGTGCGGGTGACGCGCTGCGCCTGTTCGACATCGGCCTGCAGCGTGTCGTGAAAGACGCTGGCCATGGCATGGCCGCCGATGAAGCCCATGCTGGGCTGCCGCGCAATCGTTTCGGGCGAGCCGGTGACAAACCCCGAGCGCTGCGGCTGCCCCACCCCGACCACCAGCACCCGGTGAGCGCCGAGGTGGACTGCGGGGGACAGCGGCGAGACCTGGCGCATCGAGCCGTCGCCGAAATACTCGCGGTGGCCGTCAACCCACAGCGGTGTCGCCGGAAAGAGGAAGGGGATGGCGCTGGAAGCCATCAGGTGTTCGATCGTCAACGGCTGGAATTCGGCGCGCCGGCCGGGTCGATTCCACGGCTGCTGGCGGCTGTTGCGGGCGGTGTGGCAGAACGTCCAGTGCACGCCAGTGGTATAGCTGGACGCCGTGACCGCGACTGCTTCCAGTGCCCCGTTGAGCAGCGCATCGTCGATGCCCGGCAGCGACACGGCGCGGTGCAGTGTGTCGACCAGCGGCGTGTTGTCCAGGATGGCGCCGAAATCCCGCGCGTTGCGCCACAGGCTCACGGCGGCGATGAACCGGTTGAGGCTTGCCCAGCGGTTGATGTTCAGCGAATAGACGTCGACCGACCGCAGGCGGTCCCAGAAGCCGGCCAGCTGCTCGAATGCCGGCAGGCCGAGGCTGGCTGCGCTGGCGAGACAGGCCACGTTCAGCGCCCCGGCCGACGTGCCGACCAGCACCTCGAACGGAAAAGCCGACGATGCTCCGGGCTGCTGGCGAAGCATGGCGCCGATCGCCTTGAGGACGCCGACCTGGTAGGCCGTCCGGGCGCCGCCTCCCATCAGCACCAAGGCGTGCCTGGGGCTCCCCGGTTGGACCAGTCCCGCATTGATGATGGTGCTCAAGCTCATCGGTGCGGATCATGGTAGATCAACCCGCCCCGCTTGCCCACCCCACCGCCAGACCTTCGTGCGGGACTGATCCTACAAACCAGGGCCGACCTGTCCGACAGACCCAGGCTCAGCCGGGCCGTAGATTGCGGCTGTCTGTGGTGGCGAATCCACCTTCAACCAAGAGGAAAAGCAGTAATGATCCATCTGGCGAACGACCCCAACGCAAGCCGCATGGGCTATCGGCCCGGTCAAAACGAAAGTCAGGGGCGCAGCTTCGAGCAAGCACGCTGCCGCGGCGGACACGCCTGGCCGTTCCTCAGCCGCGACGCCGGCCGTCCTGCACCCCAGGGCGCCTCCAAGAACCCGGGAGACAGCGGCAGCTGATCCCGCCAGGAAACCCGCATGAACCGAGAGCAAAAAACTTCCAACCGCTACAGCGATTCGCCGCGGGACCGCCCGCACCGCGAAGGCTGTGAACACGCGAATCTCGAGCGCCCCGGCGCGCAGGCGCATCCCCAGGCCCGCGGCTGGCACCAGGCCAGTGTCAACCATGCAGGTGGCTGGCGCCTTCGTTAATGACCGAATCTCCCTGAACGCCACCGGAGTGGCGCCAACGGCGGCCTGCAGGGCCGCCGTTTTTTTGTCCATTTCGGTGCAGCGCACTGCAGCTGAGCCGGCTGACAAAGGGTTGCAGTCGGATCCGTGAAATGCGGCAAATCCATTGCCTTTTGCAGGCGCCAAGCGCATAGTCGTTTTCATCGCCCAGCAAACCGGTCCTTCCGCCGTTTCTACCGACGGCTCCTTTCCCCACCCGAGCAACAGGAGGCTATCCATGAACCTGACGATCAGCGGTCACCATCTTGAAGTAACCCAGGCGCTGCGCAATTACGTGACCACCAAGCTGGATCGGATCACCAGGCACTTTGACCAGGTCGTTGACATCAAGGTGATCCTGACTGTTGAAAAGCAGAAGGAAAAGGAACGACGACAGCGTGCGGAATGCAATATCCACGTCAGGGGCAGCGACCTGTTCGCCGAAAGTTCGCATGAGGACTTGTACGCCGCCGTTGACCAGTTGGTCGATAAACTCGACCGCCAGGTGGGCCGGCACAAGACCCGGGTGCAGGACCACCACCACGAGGGCGCAAAGCGCCTGATGTGATCGCCGAAGGCACCCGAGACGAGGCCGCCCCGACCGGGCGGCCTTTTTTATTTCGTGCTTTTGTCGTCCCGGCCGGGCTGCGCAGCGTTTTGATGCGGTGTACCTCCCGAGGTGCATAATCCCCCTCCCAGACCATGAACCGTCTCGCGTCCATCCTGCCAGCCGCTCAAGTGCTCGTGAGCGTCGATGCCACTAGCAAAAAACGCGCCTTCGAAGAAGCCGGATTGCTGTTCGAAAACCTGCATGGCCTGTCGCGCGCGCTGATCACCGAAAGCCTGTTCGCCAGGGAACGCCTGGGTTCTACCGGCCTGGGCCATGGCGTCGCGATTCCACACGGGCGCATCAAGGGCCTGAAGGCGCCGATGGCCGCCTTGTTCCAGCTGGCCAACGCCATCGGTTTCGATGCGCCGGATGAGCAGCCGGTCAACCTGCTGATCTTCCTCCTGGTGCCCGAAGCCGCGACCCAGAAGCACCTTGAAATCCTGTCCGAGATCGCCGAATTGCTGAGCGACGCGCCACTGCGCGAAAAGATCAGGAGCAGTAGCGATGCAAGCGAACTGCACCGCACGATTGCCACCTGGCAGTCAGCCCAACCCGCCTGACCGGGCGCCGCTCCCGCAGTGAAACCCACCGTCGTCAGCGCCGACGTCCTGTTCGAAGACCACCGGGCCCATCTGAAATGGGAATGGCTGGCCGGGCTGGGCGCGTCCGAAAGGCGTTTCGACGAAGTGGCGGTGCGTGCCGCCCGCTCGGGCGCCGATCTGGTCGGCTACCTCAATTACATCCATCCTTACCGGGTCCAGATTCTGGGCGAGCGGGAGATCGCCTACCTGACCAACGCGACCGCCGAGGATTGCGCTCGCCGGATCTCGCGCATCGTCACGCTGGAACCGCCGGTGCTGATCCTGGCCGACGGCCAGGTCGCGCCCGATGCGCTGCTGTCGATCTGCGAGCGGGCACAGATTCCGATGTTCGCCACCCGCGAATCGTCCGCCTTCGTGATCGACGTGCTGCGAGCCTACCTGTCCAAGCACTTTGCCGAACGCACCTCCATGCACGGCGTGTTCATGGACATCCTGGGTGTGGGCGTCATGATCACCGGCGAGTCAGGCCTGGGCAAGAGCGAACTCGGGCTGGAGCTGATCTCGCGCGGCAATGGGCTGGTGGCCGATGACGCGGTCGACCTGTACCGGATCAACCAGACCACGATCGAGGGGCGGTGTCCCGAGCTGCTGCGCAACCTGCTGGAAGTGCGCGGCATCGGCTTGCTCGACATCCGCGCGATCTTCGGCGAGACCGCCGTGCGGCGCAAGATGCGGCTCAAACTGATCGTGCACCTGGTGCGGCGCGAGACCATGGAGCGCGAATACGAGCGCCTGCCTTACGAACCGCTGACCCAGGATGTGCTGGGGGTTCCGGTGCGCAAGGTAGTGATCCAGGTGGTGGCGGGGCGCAATATCGCCGTGCTGGTGGAAGCCGCCGTGCGAAACACGATCCTGCAGCTGCGGGGCGTGGACACGTACCAGGAGTTCGTCGAGCGGCACCGCCGGGCGATGGAGCAGGACAAGTAGCGCGGCGCCGGCGGGCGCCTAGCTTCCCCGGTGCGGCGGCGGGCGGTTCGGACAGGGGTTTTTGGTGCAGTGCGCATACAGGCTGAGCGCATGTTCGGCAATATTGAAGCCCTTGGCCTTCGCCACCGAGTGCTGGCGTTTCTCGATCTCCGCGTCGTAGAACTCCTCGACCTTGCCGCAGTCCAGGCACACCAGATGGTCGTGGTGCGTTCCCTCATTGATTTCGTAGACCGCCTTGCCGCTTTCGAAGTGGCTGCGGCTCAGGATGGCGGCCTGTTCGAACTGGGTCAGCACGCGGTAAACGGTGGCCAGGCCGATGTCGGTGCGCTCTTGCAGCAGCACCCGGAAAACATCCTCGGCCGTCATGTGGCGTTGCGTCCCGCGCTGGAACACTTCGAGAATCTTCAGACGCGGCAGGGTGGCCTTCAGGCCTGTGCTCTTGAGTTCGTCGACGTTGGACATGGGTCTTTTTCTCGGGGCCTGGGCAGCTGGGCGCCGCAGGAGCAGCCGCTACAATGTTCGATCATATCGCCACCGCCCGCCCCATGTCCCGACACCTCTCCCATGGCTCACGCCTCATCCTGGCCGCCGCTGCCTGCTCCACACTGGCAGCGTGCGGCAGTTTCGACGGGCTGACCAGCCGCATGGCCGGCTCGATCACCCCGTACCGGGTGGAGGTCGTGCAGGGTAACTTCGTGTCGCGCGAGCAGGTCGAGGGGCTGCGTCCCGGCATGACCCGCCAGCAGGTGCGCGAGGTGCTGGGCACGCCCCTGATGACCAGCGTGTTCCACGCCGACCGCTGGGACTATGTCTTCACGCTCAAGCGGCAGGGGGTCGAGCCGCAGGCGCGCAAGCTGACAGTGTTCTTCAAGGGCAACGCGATGGAGCATTTCGAAGGCGACATGATGCCCAGCGAAGCCGAGTTCGTGGCCACGCTCGACAAGAAGGCCCGCCCCGGCAAGATACCGGTGCTGGAGGCGAGTGAAGCGACGCTGGGCAGCTTTCAGTCGGCACCGGCCATGACGGCGCCGGCGCCGGATCTGCCGCCGGCCGCGAACTATCCGCCGCTGGAATCTCCCGCGCGCTGACCGGAGCGCGGATGGCCAAGGCTGCTCCCCCCACCGTGACTCGTGCTGCCGTAGCCGGCGCGCAACAGCACCGAGCCGGCCAGGCCGGCGCGCAACAGCACAGAGTCGCCGTGGCCGGCGCCTCGGGCCGGATGGGCCACATGCTGATCGAGGCGATTCGCGCTTCCGACGACTGTCGGTTGGTCGGTGCGCTCGACGTCGAGGCGAGTCCGGCCATCGGCAATGACGCGGCCGCGTTTCTGGGCCACGCCAGCGGCGTCGCGGTGTCGGCCGATCTTCGGACCGGGCTGGCCCAGGCCCAGGTGCTGATCGACTTCACCCGCCCCGAGGGCACCTTGGCCCACCTGAAGGTCTGCCGCGAACTCGGCGTCAGCGCCGTGATCGGAACCACCGGCTTCAGCGAAGCGCAAAAAAGCGAAATCGCGGTCGCGGCGCGCGATATCGCAATCGTCATGGCGCCCAACATGAGCGTGGGCGTGAACGTCACGCTCAAGTTGCTGGAGATGGCGGCCAAGGCACTTGCCACCGGCTACGACATCGAAATCATCGAGGCGCACCACCGGCACAAGGTCGACGCGCCCTCCGGGACCGCGCTCAAGATGGGCGAGGTGATCGCCCAGGCGCTCGGACGCGACCTGCGGCAATGCGCGGTTTTTTCGCGCGAAGGCGTGACGGGGGAGCGCGAGCCATCGACCATCGGGTTCGCCAGCATCCGGGGCGGCGACATCGTCGGCGATCACACGGTGCTGTTCGCCGGCACCGGCGAACGGATCGCGATCACGCACAAGGCGGCCAGTCGTGCCACCTACGCCCAGGGCAGCCTGCGGGCCGTGCGTTTCCTGGCGGGTCGCAAGAGCGGCCTGTTCGACATGTTCGATGTCCTGGGCCTCAAATGAGCCCGGTCGCAAGTCTGGGGACTCCAGTTTGAATTTTTTCGATCTCTTGCGTCAGGGCGATGCAATCACGCGTGCGGTGGCCGTGCTGCTGCTGGCGATGTCGGTGGCGAGCTGGGTGGTGATCCTGTGGAAGGCGTGGCTGCTGCGCCGCGCAGGCAGCGATGTCAGCCGGAGCACGGCGGCGTTCTGGCAAGCCGCGTCGATCGGGGAGGCCCGCGAGAAGGTGGGGGCGTTCGACCGCCAGGCACTGGTGCTGCCGCTGATCGCCGCCACCATGACGGAAGCGACCGGATCGCTGGCGGCCGCGGGTGACCGGGCCCAGCAACTCACACGTTTGCTGCGTGACGCGCTGCACCGGGTGCTGGACAAGCTTCAGTTCGGCCAGGTCCTGCTCGCAACCGTGGGTTCGATCGCTCCCTTCGTCGGCCTGCTCGGCACCGTCTGGGGTATCTACCATGCGCTCACCGGCATCGCGGCCGCCGGCCAGATCTCGATCGACAAGGTGGCCGGCCCCGTCGGCGAGGCGCTGCTCATGACCGCAGCGGGGCTGGCGGTAGCCATTCCCGCAGTGCTCGGCTACAACGTGTTCGGCCGCCTGATCGGCCGCATCGAGGCCGATCTCGAAGGTTTCGCCCGGGACCTGCGCGCGCTGCTCACGCATCCCGTGGAGAAGGAGTTGAGCGCCGCCGGAGTGACAAGCGTGGGGGCGGGTTAGCGATGGCATTCGGCCGGCTGGAACGCACAAAAGGGTCTCAGCCCATGAGCGAGATCAACGTGACGCCGCTGGTTGACGTGATGCTGGTCCTGGTCGTGATCTTCATCATCACCGCCCCCCTGCTGGCCAGTTCGATCCGGCTGGACCTGCCCGCCACCGACGCGGCCAAGCCGAACGACGCGCCCCGTTTCGTGACAGTCGCCCTCGACGCCGGCGGGAGCCTGTTCCTGAACGACAAGCCGGTCACCGCCGCCGAACTGGCGCAGAAGTTATCCGACAGCGCCCGGAAAAACCCTGACACGGAAGTCCAGCTGAGGGCCGACCAGACGGTTCCCTACGGCCGGATTGTGGAAGTCATGGGCGCCGCCCAGAAGGCCGGGCTGAACCGGATCGGCTTCGTGGCCGAGCCGCGCACTCCCTGAGACACCTGCGGCGGGCGCCGGCGGGCCCGCCCCTACAATTTGGGCATGCAGGACAAGTACCACCATCTCCAGGTCGAGAAAGCCGCCCAGGCCCACTGGACCGAACGCGATTCCTACCGGGTGACCGAGGACGCGGGCCGCAAGAAGTTCTACGCCTGCTCGATGCTGCCCTATCCGAGCGGCAAGCTGCACATGGGACATGTGCGCAACTACACCATCAACGACATGCTCGCGCGCTACCTGCGCATGAACGGCTACAACGTGCTGATGCCGATGGGCTGGGACGCGTTCGGCCTGCCCGCGGAAAACGCGGCGATGAAGAACAAGGTGCCGCCGGCCAAATGGACCTACGACAACATCGCCTACATGAAGCAGCAGATGCAGGCGATGGGGCTGGCCATCGACTGGAGCCGGGAGGTCGCCACCTGCGACCCAAGTTACTACAAGTGGAACCAGTGGCTGTTCCTGAAGATGCTGGAAAAGGGCATCGCCTACCGCAAGACCCAGGTCGTCAACTGGGACCCGGTGGACCAGACCGTGCTGGCCAACGAGCAGGTGATCGACGGCAAGGGCTGGCGCACCGGGGCAGCCGTGGAAAAGCGCGAAATTCCCGGCTACTACCTGAAGATCACGGACTACGCCGACGAATTGCTGGACCATGCGCGCAATCAGCTGCCAGGGTGGCCGGAGCGCGTCAAGCTGATGCAGGAAAACTGGATCGGCAAAAGCGAAGGCGTGCGCTTCGCCTTTCCGCATGAGATCCGGGGCTCGGACGGTGAGCTGATCGGCGAAGGCCGGATGTACGTCTTCACCACGCGTGCCGACACCATCATGGGAGTCACCTTCTGCGCCGTCGCGCCGGAGCATCCGCTGGCCATGCAGGCAGCGCGCGGCAACCCGCAACTCAGCGCCTTTATCGAAAACTGCAAACAAGGCGGAACAACAGAGGCGGAACTCGCGCTGCGCGAGAAAGAAGGCCTGGCCACCGGCCTGCACGTCAGGCATCCGCTGACGGGCGAGGAGGTCGAGGTCTGGGTCGGCAACTATGTGCTCATGGGCTATGGCGACGGTGCCGTGATGGGCGTGCCTGGCCATGACGAGCGCGATTTCGAATTCGCCATGAAGTACCGCCTGCCGATTCTGCAGGTGGTGCACGTCGACGGCCAGCACTACGACTACAAGCACTGGCAGGACTGGTACGCCGACAAGCAGCGCGGGGTGACCGTCAACTCCGACATTTTCAGCGGCTTCGGTTACGAGGAAGCGGTGCGGGCGGTGCTCCATGCCCTGCAGCAGAAAGGGCTGGGCGAAAAGAAAACCACCTGGCGCCTGCGTGACTGGGGCATCAGCCGCCAGCGCTACTGGGGCACGCCGATCCCGATCATCCATTGCGACCAGCACGGCGCCGTTCCGGTGCCGGAAAAAGACCTGCCGGTGGTGCTGCCCCTGGATTGCGTCCCGGACGGCTCGGGCAACCCGCTGAACAAGCGGGAGGACTTCCTGGCCTGCAACTGCCCGGTGTGCGGAAAACCCGCCCGGCGCGAGACCGACACCATGGACACCTTCGTCGATTCGTCGTGGTACTACATGCGTTACTGCGACCCGAAGAACGACGAGGCGATGGTGGCCGGTGGCGCCAATTACTGGATGCCGATGGACCAGTACATCGGCGGCATCGAGCATGCCATCCTGCACCTGCTGTACGCGCGGTTCTGGACCAAG
>JANXVP010000081.1 GCA_025351615.1 Ramlibacter sp.
CTCGATCTGCACTGTGTCGCCCTCGCGGCCATCGCGCAACAGCACGATGCGGGTCTCATCCTCGTAGCGCAGCGGCAGGTGCAGCGCCAGGTCGATGTCGCGGCCCAGCCCCAGCTTGAGCAATGCTTTTTGCGGGGCCGACAGGGCCTGGGACAGGGGCATGGGACAATTCTGCCTTCTTCCCCTTGTCTCCCTGGCACAGGCGCCAACCCGCAAGAATGCATCCCCTCCACGATGCATCCCGGCCTACAGCATGCGCAGCTTCACTCTCGGCGACTTCGACTTCGCTCTTCCTGCCAAACTGATCGCCCAGCATCCGGCCGCGGAACGCTCTGGCTCGCGCTTGCTCGATGGCACACAGCTTCAACCGGTCGATCGGGGCTTTCGCGAGCTGCCCGGGCTGCTGCGCGCCGGCGACCTGATGGTGTTCAACGACACGCGCGTGGTGAAGGCTCGCCTTTTCGGCGAGAAGCCCACCGGCGGGAAGCTGGAACTGCTGATCGAACGCGTGTTGCGGGACTGCGATGTGGTGGCCCACATGAAGGTCAGCAAGAAACCAGCGCTTGGCACGCAGTTGAAGATGGTGGGCGGATTTACCGCGACGCTGACCGGACGCTGGCCGCAAGCGGACGGCCCGCTGTATCGCTTCACGCTCAGTGACGAGCCCTATCTCCTGATGCAGCGGCACGGCCACGTGCCCTTGCCGCCTTACATCAGCCACCCGGATTCCGCCGCAGACGAGAGCCGCTATCAGACCGTATTTGCGGAACATCCGGGCGCGGTAGCGGCGCCCACGGCGGCGCTGCATTTCGACCACGAAATGCTGTCGCAACTCGACTCGTTGGGAATCCGCCGCGCCATGGTCACGCTGCATGTCGGCGCTGGAACCTTCCAGCCGGTCAAGACCGAAAATATCGCCGAGCACCGGATGCACAGCGAGCGCTACGCCATTGCGCCCGCGACGTTGCAAGCCATCGAGGAAACCCGCCAGCGCGGTGGCCGTATCGTGGCCGTGGGAACCACCAGCGTGCGGACTCTCGAGTCCTGGGCACTGAGCGGCGAAGCGCAAGGCGATACCAGCATCTTCATCACGCCGGGCTTCCGGTTCCAGTTCACGGACCTGCTGCTGACCAACTTCCACCTGCCTAGGTCCACCTTGATGATGATGGTCAGCGCCCTCGCGGGCTACGATCACGTCATGGCCTTGTATCGCCACGCCATCGCGCAGCGCTACCGGTTTTTCAGCTACGGCGACGCGATGCTGCTGCAGCGCCAGCCTTGATCCCATGCTTGAATTCGAACTCGTCAAAACCCAAGGCCACGCCCGCCGCGGCCGGCTCACCGTGACGCACGGCGTGGTGGAGACGCCGGTTTTCATGCCGGTAGGCACCTACGGTACCGTGAAGGGCGTCACTCCGCGCTCGCTGGAGGAGATGGGCGCGCAGATCATCCTGGGCAACACCTTCCACCTGTGGATGCGACCAGGCGTGGACGTGCTGCAGCAGTTCGGCGGCCTGCACCGGTTCGAGCGCTGGAGCAAGCCGATCCTGACCGACTCGGGCGGTTTCCAGGTCTGGAGCCTGGGAGGCAGCGACGGGACGGGCCGCAAGATCAGCGAGGAGGGGGTGAAGTTCGCATCGCCGGTCAACGGCGACAAGCTGTTCCTGACGCCAGAGATCTCGATGCAGATCCAGACCCACCTGAACTCCGACATCGTGATGCAGTTCGATGAATGCACGCCGTACGACACCCAGGGCCACGTGACCACCGAAGCCGAGGCCCGCATCTCGATGGAATTGAGCCGGCGCTGGGCGCTTCGCTGCAAGAGCGAATTCGTGCGGATCGAAAATCCGAACGCGCTGTTCGGCATCGTCCAGGGCGGCATGTTCGAGCCGCTGCGCGAGGAATCGCTGGCCGCTTTGGTGGCGATGGATTTTCCCGGGTACGCAGTGGGCGGCGTCAGCGTCGGCGAGCCGAAGGAGGAGATGCTGCGCATCATGGCGCACACACCGCACCGGCTCCCCAATAGCAAGCCGCGTTACCTGATGGGCGTTGGAACGCCCGAGGATCTGGTCGAGGGTGTGACACAGGGCGTCGACATGTTCGACTGCGTGATGCCGACCCGCAATGCGCGCAACGGCCATCTGTTCACCCGCTTCGGCGACCTGAAGATCCGCAATGCGCGGCATCGCACCGACGAGCGTCCGCTGGACGAAAGCTGCGGCTGCTATGCCTGCAAGGGCACGACGTCAGCGACCGGCGAGGTGTCGGGCGGCTTTTCGCGGGCCTATCTTCATCACCTGGAACGGTGCGGCGAAATGCTGGGGCCGATGCTGGCGACGATCCACAACCTGCATTACTACCTGAACCTGATGCGCGAAATCCGCGAGGCACTGGACGCGGAAACCTTCCCGCATTTCGTGCGGCAATTCAAGCGCGATCGGTTGCGCGGTGTCTAGCGTTTGCGATGTTGTCAGGTCGCAAGCAGCTGGCTCACCCGCTGGCGCAGCATTTCGGGCTGCGCCACCACCGCCGGAATCGGTGCTCCGATCGTCAGTCCCAGCCGGTTGAACATGCCGCGCCGGAATGGCCGCACCATCGCGCCGCCCCGCTCGATGCGGCTGAAGAATGAGCCCCACAGGTTGGTCAATGCCATCGGGATCACCGGTGCGGGCTGGCGCTCGAGGATTTTCATGATGCCGCCCTTGAACTCCTGCAGCGTGCCGTCCTGCGTGATGCCGCCTTCGGGAAAGATCCCCAGCAGATCGCCGTCCCGCAAGACCTGGGCCGCTGCCTCGAAAGCCGCCTCGTAGGCCACAGGATCTTCCGCGCGAGGGGCGATCGGAATTGCCTTGGCCAGCCGGAACAGCCAGCCCAGCACCGATACCTTGAAGATACGGTGGTCCATCAGGAAGCGGATCGGGCGCGGGCTCGCAGCCATCAGCAGCACGGCGTCGACGAAGCTCACGTGGTTGGACACCAGGATTGCGGCCCCGGACAGCGGAATGTTTTCTTCGCCTTCGACCCTGAAGCGGTACGCGACATTCGCCATGAACCAGGCCACGAAGCGCAGCAGGTATTCCGGCACCAGCATGAAGATGTAGAACGCCACCACTGCGTTGGCGATGCCGACCAGCAGGAAAATCTGCGCAATGGTTGCGCCGACCTTCAACAGCAGGCCGGCGAGGATGGAACTGCCGATCATGAAGAGCGCGTTCAGGATGTTGTTGGCGGCGATGATGCGGGCCCGGTGGGTCGGCTGCGCACGCAGCTGGATCAGGGCGTACATGGGCACGCTGTACAGCCCCGCGAACAGGCTGAGCAGCGCAAGGTCGGCCATCACCCGCCAGTGAGCGGCGACTCCGACGAACTGCAACAGGGTGAAGGCGGCCCCCGCAAGCTGGCCGGCTCGCGGCTCCAATCCGCGAGAAGCGAAGTACAGGTCGATCGCGAACACCGTCATGCCGATGGCGCCTAGCGGCACCAGTCCGATCTCCACATGACGCCGCGACAGCACTTCGCACAGCAGCGAGCCGGTCGCGATGCCGATCGAAAACACCACCAGCAGCAGCGATGCGACCTGCTCGTCACCGTGCAGGACTTCCTTGGCGAAACTGGGAAACTGGCTGAGAAACACCGCGCCGAAGAACCACATCCAGCTGATGCCGAGCAGCGAACGGAACACGACGATGTTCTGGTGCGCGAGCTTCAGGTTGCGCCAGGTTTCGCTCACCGGATTCCAGTTGATCCTCAATCCCGGATCGGTGGCCGGCGTTGCTGGAATGAACTGCGCGATGGTGCGGCCAACCAGCGCCAGCACCACGCACGCGATCGCCACGTCGTGCCGGCCGACATCCGGAATCGCGACCAGGACTCCACCCGCGACATTGCCCAGCAAGATGGCAACGAACGTGCCCATCTCCACCATTCCGTTGCCGCCGGTGAGCTCGCGTTCGCCGAGCACCTGCGGCAGATAGGCGAATTTCACCGGACCGAACAACGTCGAATGCAAGCCCATGAGGAAGGTGCCGGCGAGCAGCGCAGGCACATTGGCATGCCAGAAGCCCCAGGCCGCCAGCAGCATGATCGCGATCTCAAGGTTCTTGACGAACCGGATCATGCGGGTCTTGTCGTATTTGTCGGTCAGCTGGCCGCTGGTTGCCGAAAACAGCAGGAAAGGCAGGATGAACAGCGCACCGATCACCAGCCCCGCCATCGCCGGCGGCATCCAGCCGACCTGCAGCTGGTACGTCACCATGACGGTGAAGGCGAACTTGAACAGGTTGTCGTTGGCGGCGCCGGAGAACTGGGTCCAGAAGAAGGGGGCGAAGCGGCGCTGCCCGAGCAACGCGAACTGGTTCGGGTGCTCGTGCCCAGCGGTCTGGGCAACGCCCTGGGCAGTGACAGTGCTCATCTCATCGCGCTCAGAGCAGGCTGCTTGGACCCGTGTCCAGCACCCTCGACGGGACCATGCCGCCGCTGTCGCCAAAATCGCTGTCGTCGCCGGCCAGCAACGTGTCCTGTTCGGGCGCCTGGGTCGCGCCGTTCAATTGCAGCTCCGGCGTGGGCCGCTGCAACTGCTCCTTGAACTCGGTGCGCAACAGGTTGCGCGTGCGCAGCCAGTAGTCGGCACGGCGGGTCTGGCGGGCCCGCTTTTCCGGCGACAGTGCGGTTGCCGCGAGCTTGTCGTCGGAGTTGAGCGGAAGCACCATCCAGCCGTGCGCGCCCCTGGCCGCTTCAAAGTGGCTCCAGATCGCACCGTAGCTCTTCTCGATCTGCACGCCCACGTCGCGATTCCGGGGCCTCCAGCGATACGGCGCGCGCCGCAGGGGATGGCGCGTCGGGTCCAGCCCCACCAGCCGCAGGCCCCAGAAGCGCGCCAGCTCCTGCGCGACCCGCACCATCAGCACCGCCGGCTTCCACCCGTTCAAGGCCTGGCTCAGTTCGACCGGCGACAGCCGGAGCACTGGATGGCGCTGGCCTCGCACGCCGCCAATCACGAAGCAGCCCTGGCCGTCGATGCGAAACCGGCTGAAGGCAAGCGTCGCGACTTCGACCGGTGCGGCGCGTTGCTGAACTTCGACAGCGCGTAGCAGCACCAGGGCCAGCAACAGTTCGCCTTCGGGGCTTTGCGGCGGCGAGCGCTGCAATTGCAGCCTCATGTATTCGTAACCGCGCGGGGCCGGCAGCGTTGCCAGCACTAGCGGCTGGCCCGACGTGATTTGCTGGAAAGCGGCCGGTTTCAAAGCGGCCTCGAGCCAGTCGGCGTGGTCGATCAGCTGCACCACCCGGGTACTGAGGCTGGTGCCGCTGTGGACGTACGGGCGAACAGCGCGCAGGTATTCGGCCGGCAGGTCGGTGATGATGCCGCGCGAGCGCAGTTCGAACACCATCGCCATCCAGCGCCGCATGGCCTTGCCATGCCAAAGGACCGCCCGCAATGCGCGAGCGCCCAGCACAAGGCGGGAGAAGCCACCGCCGGATGCGGGGCTCAAAGCCCATCCAACGCCATTCCAGATGCCGGGCATCCGGTTCGAAGAGGCCAATGCCATGCAGGATCAGTTCGCGGGAGACCGGAACACTGTCAAAACCCCAGTGTAGCCATACAGATGATGCCGGGCAATTTCACCGCCGGCAAAGAAGCCCACGAGCGGCACGTCGCCCAGGGCATGGCGAATGATTTGCAGTTCGGCGCTCGGCCCGCCGAAGTGCGGGCCGCCGCGGCCCGCGCAACTGACGTACACGGCGCCGGCGATGTACTGCTCGGTGTTAGGCGCCGACAGCGCCTGCGTTCCGGCCAATGCCGCTGCAAAGGTCTGGGGCAGCTCTTGCGG
>JANXVP010000098.1 GCA_025351615.1 Ramlibacter sp.
TCGCACAGCCTGTACCACGTGCGCCAGCTGTGCGACGCCGCGCTCTGGCTCGACAACGGCACCCAGCGCGCGTGGGGACCGACCGAGCGCGTGCTCTCCGCCTATGAATCGCATGTCCGCGAACAGAACCAGCAGGGCGACGTGGTTCCGCGCAGGGCCGGCAGCAGCGATGAAGAAAAGATTCCGGGCCGGCAGCCGGCCAACCTTGGATCGGAACGCCGCGGAGCCATCCTGTCGGTCAACGTGGCGGACCTGGGAGCCGGGCAACCGCCCCTGTTGCCTGGCCCTGACCTGAAGGTGGAGCTGGTTGCCCGGCTCTCCGACGACGAGCAGCCGCACATGGGGGTAATGCTGGAGCAGGCGCATGGCGTGGGCATCACGGTCGCCGCAACCCATGCCGATCGCACCGCGCCCGTGCGGGGCGCCGATGGCCTGTGGCGGGCCACCGTGACCTTTCCCGACCTGCCGCTTCATTCCGGCGAATATGTGCTGAGCGCCTACCTTGCGGATTCCAAGGGGCTGGTGATCTACGACGAGTGGCACCACTGCACCTATTTCGGCTGGGAGGTTCCCAGCCTGGTGCCAGGCCTGGTCAAACTGCCGCACCGCTGGAGCTGAGGCGGGCTGCATGTCCTCGCCA
The DNA here is from genome assembly GCA_025351615.1 of Ramlibacter sp. Classification (GTDB taxonomy): domain Bacteria; phylum Pseudomonadota; class Gammaproteobacteria; order Burkholderiales; family Burkholderiaceae_C; genus Ramlibacter. The sequence continues at coordinate 641 of JANXVP010000098.1, forward strand.
AGCAACCGCCTGCGAACGGAGAGCCGCGACCTGATGGAACTGGTCGTGTTGCCGGGCCTGGCGGCCCTGCTGCCGTGGCGCATCGGCTTTCGGCTTCTGCGGCGGTTGTGCGAGTTGTTGCATCCCTATGCCGATGCTGTCGACAGCGCATCGAGGCACGCCGCAGCCCGGGGCTGGGTCGGCGATGCGACCCACTGGTCGCGCGTTCGACGGCTCGTGACGTTGATCGACCACGCTGACCTTTACCTGTCGAGAACGCGATCCGATGCATGGCTGCGGCGACACGTGGATGTCGAGGGCAACTGGCCCGCGCCGGGCCAGCCGGGCATCATTTTCACTTTTCATTGGGGCGCGGGCATGTGGGGCCTGCGCCATGCGAAGGCGTCGGGGCTGCAGGCGCACGCCCTGGTTGCGCCCCTGGACGGCGCGCAGTTCGCCGGGCGCCGCGTCCTGCACGCCTACGCCCGGGCGCGCACCGCGGAGGTCGCAAGGGCCTTGCAGAGCCCGACGCTGGACACCTCTTCGAGCCTGCGACCGGTGTTGCAGACGCTGCGGCGGGGCGAACAGGTCGTCGCCGCTGTGGATGTGCCGTCCGACCAGGTCAGCGCCAGCGCAGAGGTGAGGCTGCTTGGATTGGCGGCCCAGGTTCCGCGCGGGCTGTTCCGGCTGGCGGTGAACCAACGGGTTCCCGTCACTGTGTATCTGACCGGCATCGACGTCGGCACGGGTCGCCGCTCGCTGCGGATCCACCAACTCGGCGTCCGGGACAACGTGGAGCTGCTGGCTGCAGAGGTGTTTGCGTTTCTGGATTCGGCGATCCGCGAGGACCCGCCGTCCTGGCATTTCTGGGGCGAGGCGGATCGTATCTTCGTGCGCCCGTCGGGGGCATCGCTTGCTCAGGGACCCGATCGGTAAAGCTCGGGCAAGTCGTACCGCAGATTGGCCATCGTGCTGAAGGTCACAGCGAAGAACACTCCGGCGCCCAGGACCAGCACCAGCAGCACGGCGCGCCCATGCTGCCTGAAGTTCTGCTTGAGCTGCGCCGCATCGAAATGCATGGCGAGGACGTAATAAGCCAGCAGATGCACCGGCAGAAAGAACCGTGTTTCGATGGCTCCCGGGACGATTGCGGCGACAGGGAGCGCCAGCACGGCCAGTGCCATCGGCCAGGAAGCCGGAACCGGCCAGAGGTCGTTTCCGGTTGCCTGCCCGGATCGTGGGCGAATCGTCACCAGCACCCACACAGCCAGCGCGAGAACCAGGAAATTCAGCAGTGCCGTGCTGTTTCTGCGGGGCGAAAGCTTGTGCGTATAAACCAGGCCGTCCCGCACATCGAGACCGTTGATGATGTGGCGGGTGTACAGGCCCAGGAAATTCAGCGGGTGCTGCACCACCACCTTGAAGTAATAGGGAATGGAGAAGAGATCGCCCCGGCCGGCCACCTGATCGAACAGCCGTGCTCCCGCCGGATCGAAGTAGTACAGCTGCGCGCCGAGCGCTTCCCCTTGCACCGCCGTCTCGTACCTCTGCAAGGTCATGCCCCACGCGAGCTGGGTGGCGAATAGGCTCTTGCTGTGGATGACGGACTGAACCGCCAGGCTGTTGATGCCCTGGGTTCGCTTGTTGACGGCAAGCTGGGGCAAGGACACCGCGATGAGACCGGCAGCGAACGCGAGCAAGCCAAGCCAGCGGGGGAAAGACGCCTTGACCCAGGGGCCGCGCACTGTCCACAGCACCAGCAGTCCTAGCGGAATGCCGGCAAACAGGTAGATGGTGCGGGTGTTGTAGGCCGCGCCCATGAGCAGGCCGGCTGCAAACAGCGCGCCGATGAACTGCCTTCTGGATGCCGTCGGCTTGAGCGCGCGCAGGGTGCACATCAGAGCCGCGAAGGCCATCAGCATGGCGGGCAGGTCACTCAGCACGTAGAGCAGGAGGCCGGGGAACAGGGTTGCCAGCAGCAGCACTGGGACTAGTCTGCGGACCAGGGAGATCCTGCCGCCGAAAGCCTCCCGGAAAGCAGCCGGCACCAGCGTCGTCAGGAGCACGCCGTAGATCAGGGACATCCCGCCGCGGTAGGTCAGGGCCGGATCTGGCGAGATCGAGCAGACATAGTTCAGCGGCAGCAGCAGGAACGGAAAGACGTAACCCCGCGAGCTGGGTAAATGGCCGAGGTTTTGCAACGTTGCCAACGCCCAGTACTGCCCCGAATCGAAGTGATGGGTCACGAAGCTGAAGGACTCGTGCATCGCCATCAGCAATCCGGTGGCGATCACGATGGCCAGGGGAACCTGGTACCGGTCCAGAAGCTGCGCCAGTCGGCCCGATGAGGCCGTGCGGTGAACGAACATGGTCACGCGCGCAACCAGCTCTTGACGCGGGTTTGCAGGCGCAGCGGGAGCGCCCTGGCAACCAGCCTCAGGAGAGGAGCCGCGCGCAAGCGGACCAGTGCGCTCAGCGCCCAGCCTTTCAGGCGCCGACGCTGCTGCTGCACTCCCTGCCCCTGCCGCATGCCCTGCGCATCCAGCAAAGCGCGGGACAAGGGCGCCGCGGGCGCCGCCGGCCCGATGCGACGCAGGTAGTCGTCCTCATAAGACCAAAGACCGATCTGGACGTCGGTTGTTGCATCCGCGACCTGCCACTGCGGCGGCGGCGACAAGCCCGGGGCGAAGTTCTTCTGGCGCACCTCGTTGAAGAATGCCAGCCAGTCGGCGGCCGCGGTGTCCCAGGGCATCACCCAGCTCCAGCGGCGGCCGTTCAGTCGCTCCGGAAACGACCCGATGTCGGGCGCCACCACCGGAAGACCCGCAGCCAGTGCGGCGCTGAGCGTGTAGCTGTAGGTTTCCGGCCAGAGCGCGGGGAACCAGATCAGGTCGGGTTTGAGCCAGTCCAGCAATCGGGGAAGTTCGCGTTCGTCATAGGCGCCATGGACGGTCAAGGCAGCCCGGGGTTGTTTCTTGAGGTCGCGGTAAGCGAAGCCGACGAGGTGAAATTCCAGTGGCGCGCCAGCCGTTGCGGCCAGGGTCGCGACATCCTCCAGGAGATCGGCGCCCTTGATGCGGCTGAGCGCGCCGAGGACCACCACCTTCAGCGCGGCGCCAGGCTTGCGTCGGGCAACGGAGGGCGCAGGCATTTGTGTCAGGGAATTCAGGTCTGTGTGCGGTGCGAACCTGACGTCCGCATCGGGCCACATGCGCACATAGCGCCTTGCGGTGTCGCGGCTTGGCGCCAGCACATGGCGTGCTTGCGCCAGGAAACTGCCATGGCGTTCGCGCCAATGCGCTGTCTCTTCGCCACCGGCAGCCGGCGTGCCCTGGAGGCAGCGCCTGCAGGAGCCGTCGCCTTGCTCGCCGCAGTAGCGATCCGTGCTGTCGGTCAGGGAGATATTGGGGCACATGCTGTAGAAGTCATGGGCCGTGAAGTCCCATCGCAGGCCCAGCAGCTCGCCCAGGCGCAGGGTTTCTTCGCGGTGGCCCAGCACATGGTGGTAGTGCAGGTGGACCACACCCAGCCCGCGCAGGACGTCTAGCAGCGACTGCCAGTCCCCGGGCAGCGCGAACTCCAGCTGGAAGCCGGCGCCGGGCTCGAGCAGGTCGAGACGCAAGCCCGCGCCAGGAACCGGGGTGAGCGAGAAAAAGACTGCCCGCAGATGCAGATGACGCGCCAGTTCACCGACATGGCGCAGCGTCCCGCCACTGCGGTCGTGCAGCACCGCCAGCACGCTTGGCAGGCCCCTGGCGCGGATGCGGGCAACGTCCACCGCAAGCCGCGCACTGCGGGCCGGATCCGCCGCCACGAAGTTGTGCACGATGCCGTCGTAGCTCGGGTGCATCCGGCGCAGCTTTTCGACCGCTTCCCGCTCGCGGGCGCTCTTGCTGTCGCCGAAGCTCACGCCGCCGGTATGGAGCACGAAGGTGTCCAGGGCATGCAGGTTGCGCCAGCCCGCTTCGGCCGCACGCCGGCAGAAATCGTTTTCTTCGCCGTAGCCCTTGCCGAAGCTCTTCACGTCGAACAGGCCGACCGCGTTGAGGCAGTCGCGGCGGATGTACATGCAAAAGCCAACGCCGGTTGGCACGTCGACCACCAGGCCCGCGTTGGTGGCGGCAAACAGCGCGTCCAGGCCGGCGGTGTCGGTGTGCGGCGGCAACGCGTTCGGCTCGCAAAAGCGCGGATAGCTGCAGATCGTCGCGTTGTTCGAGAACGGGGTGACCGAAGCCACGCGCGCATCGCTGTACGCGGCGCGCCGCAGCCGGTCTAGCCAGTCGTTGGCCACTTCGGTGTCGCTGTTTAGCAGCAGCACGTCGTGCTGGTCGCTGAGGGCCATGCCGCGATTGACCGTCGCGACGAAACCGAGGTTCTCTTCGTTTTCCAGCAGCACGATGCGGCTGTCCCGGCTGCTGATCTCGCGCAGCCATGCGGTAACCTCCGGCTCGGGGCTGGCGTCATTGAGCACCACCAGTCGCCAGGGTGTCGAACACCGGCTGGCGAGCACGGATTCGATGCACAGCCGCGTATCTTCCAGGCCGCGGTACACCGGGACGATCACGTCCACCGGACCGGGCCGTGGCTCGACGGGCTGCGCGGTCGGCAGGTCCGGCGCTGGCGCCGACGGCCGCTTTCCCAGTATTTGTTCGAGCCGCATCTTGGCGCGCACCAGCGGCCGTGTCGCGCGGAACACCGTGGAGTTTTCGATCCATCGGAGGTGGTTGGCCAGTGCCTCGTACATTTCTGAAAGATGGGTCTGGTTGGTGTGCAGCGCGAGCTTTTCCCGCACCAGCAGATCCTTCTCGTCGCCCAGCCGCTTGTTCTGCCGATGGACCAGGCGCAGCTGCTCCGCCAGTTCAGTCCGGCGCTGGTCGAGCGCTTTCAGGTGCGCCTGTTCCAGCAGGATCGCCGCATGCGCCTGGTCTGCCTCCTCGCGGGCCTGCAGTCGCGCGGCGGCGGCTTCGTTGCGAGCCTGTTCGGCTTCACGGCGAGCCTGTTGCGTTTCGGACCAGGCCGCCTGGGCTTCCGCCCGTGCCCGCTCGCGCGCCTGTTCCCCGGCCTGCGCCGTTTCCAGGCGCATGCGTTCCATTTTCTGCTCCAGCGGCTGGACTGCCTCGGCCAGTGCCATGTAATCCGCGGACATCGGCCAGCCCATCTCGACCTCGAGGATTGCCTGTGACGGACCGGCGAAAGCCTGCAAGGCGGCCGCCGGGATGGGCAGCACCATCCGCGGGTCGTCCCCATGCAACAGAATCAGCGCAGCCGACGCCGGCCACGGCGCGCGCAGCAGCATGTCCTTGTGCTCGGAGGCTTCGAGAGCCGCCAGGCCATCGGTCTCGCAGCGCCACTGCCACGCGACAGCGTCGCCCGCCAGCAAGGTGATGCGATGCAGGTGCACGAAGCCCGGGCGGTCCGCGGGGTCGAAGCGCAAGCCGGTCGGGACAGTTCCATCCTGCGGCAGCAGGAAGCGCAGAACCTGCCGCTCCTTGCCGATCTCGCCGGCCAGGACAAGTTTATTCCGCTCCAGGAAGCCGTCCTCGGTTCCGACGTACAGCTGCGCGGAGAACAGGGCGGCGGCGGGCGCGCTCGCCGCCGATGCAAGCGTCACGCCCGTGCCCGTCAGCGGGCGGGCGGCGGCGACCAGCTGGTAGGTGCCGGCGTCGGGGAGGGCAAGAAGATAGCGCGCCACCTGGGCCGGCAAGCGGTCGAACGCACCATTGAATTCGGACTCGGTCAGTGGCCGCTCGACCGGCTCCACAGTCTCGACCGCCCAGCCCTGGTCCGCAAGAAACTGCAGCAGCGATCGGCGGGTGAAAAATCGCAGGTGCGTGCGATCGAGCAGCCCTTCGTCGCGGTAGGTGAAATCACCTTGCAGCAGTTCGGCAACCAGTCCGCTGTAGGCGGCGTTCGGCACCGAAATCAACACCCGCCCCCCAGGCGCGAGCAGCTCGCGACAGGCCTGCAAGGCCGTCTGCGGCCGGCTCAGGTGTTCCAGCACGTCGGCGCAGACAATGAAGTCGTACTGGCAATCCTGGAAAGCCGAGGTCCATCCCGCTTGCTCCAGATTGGCCACCTCGACGCGACGGTAATGGGGCCGCGCGATTGCCGCTTCCTGCGCGTTGATCGTGATGCCGTCGACTGTGCAGCCCGCCTTGTCGCGCAGGTGCTCGCCGAGTGCGCCGCTGCCCGTCCCAAGGTCCAGCACCCGGCTGCCCGGCCTGACCATGCCGGCCAGCACGGACAGCGACGTCCGCTCGCCCTGCGCGATCGAACGCAGATAAACGTGGAGGTCCCTGGTGGCGTCCGTCATGCGGCTCGGGTCCCAGCCCGAGCAGTGAACCCAGGAATGGCGTATTGCTTGACGGCCCATTGACGGCAGGCCCGATAAAAAAGGTGGTAACGTGCGTCCCGCCCGGTGCCGCTCCAGCTTGCCGCGCCGCTGGGGTCGGTCAGGGCGTCGGCGCTGACCGCCGGCTGATTGCTGGAGGCCGGCCATTGCACGAAGAAGGACGACCCGGTCAAGCCGTTACCCCCGGTCACTAGAATCATGATTTACGCGTTTTCCGAAATTTTTCTTTGACCGATCCGATTGTAAGTGTCCTCGACGGTAATACCAGTGCCCAGCCGCGCGGTCCGATCGCCGTTTCCGTGGTCAGCCATGGGCACAGCGACATGGTGGCGCGGCTGCTGGCGCAGCTGTGCCGCTGGGATGGATTGATCGGCGAGGTGGTGCTGACGCACAACCTGCCCGCCGAAGCCGTGCCGGTTCCGCCGGGCGGCTGGCCCTTCCGGTTCATCGAAGTGTTCAATTCGGCGCCGGCGGGATTCGGCGCCAACCACAACCACGCGTTTGCCCGCAGTTCGTCGGAATTCTTTTGCGTCCTCAATCCCGACATCGAACTGAACGATCCCGCGATCTGGGAGCAGCTGGTCCAGCAAGGCCGTGAGCCGCGGGTCGGATGCGCCTACCCGGTGCTGCTGAACCCGGACGGCAGTCGCCAGGACAACGAGAGAGAAGCGGTCTCACCTCTGGCCCTGTTGCGGCGCCATCTCCTGAAGCGGGCGCAGTGCAGGGTCGACTGGGTCAGCGCCGCCTTCTGGCTGGTTCGGGCGTCCGCGTGGCGGGAAGTCGGCGGCTTCGACGAGCGCTATTTCATGTACTGCGAAGACACCGACTTCTGCCTGCGGCTCCAGATGGCAGGCTGGAAACTCGCCAAGGCGCAGGCAACCGCGGTTCACGACGCGAGCTGGAGCAGCCGGCAACTCGGCGCCCACCTCTTGTGGCACTTGCGCAGCATGATGCGGCTCTGGACCCAGCCGACGCTGCGCCGCTATTTGTCCGGACGGTTCCACGGGGCGTGAAGGGGGCCGGAAAACCGCGACAATAGTGCCCCATGCTGGTACTTGTCATCTTGTGTTGCGCCTGTGCGTGCCTGGTCACAGGGCTTCTGGTGCGGTTTGGCGCGCAGCACGCACGCAAATACGGCTTGGGTGTTCCCCAGCGGTTCCACTTTGGGCATGTTCCACGCCTGGGCGGCGCCGCCATGCTGGCCGGCTGTTCCCTGGGCTGGCTCTGGATGGCGTTGTCCGGTCCATTCGGCCTGGCCAACCAGATCCGCATCGGGGGCTGGACGGCGCTGGCCATCTGGACTGCCACGTTGCTGCCGGTCGGCGGGGGCATCCTCGAGGACCTGACGCAGCGGCTTGGACCGCGGTTCCGCCTGCTCCTGAGCGCATTGGGGGCGGTGATCGTGGTCAGCGTTCTCGGACTGGGCGTCCCGCGCCTGGGCATCCCGGTCCTGGACGACTGGTGGATGGCCGCGCCATGGCTGGGCATCGTGCTGGCGATCTTTGCGATCACCGGCTTGCCGCACGCTTTCAACCTGATCGACGGCTACAACGGCCTGGCCGGCCTGGTGGCCTTGATCTGCTGCCTGGCACTGACTTACGTCGCGATCCAGGTGAGCGACCGGCAGCTGGCTGCGCTCGTGCTGTCGCTGGCGGGTGCGACTGCGGGCTTCCTGGTCTGGAACTATCCGCGGGGCCTGATCTTCGCCGGCGACGGCGGCGCCTATCTGTGGGGCGTGGTGATCGCCATGGCCTGCGTGATGCTGGTGCAAAGGCATCCACAGGTGTCGCCGTGGTTCCCGGTGTTGCTGTTGATCTACCCGGTCTGGGAAACGGTGTTTTCGATCTGGCGCAAAGCTGTTCGCGGCGTGTCTCCGGGCGTCGCCGACGCGCTGCACTTCCACCAGCTGATCTACCGGCGGATCGTCCGCGGCGTGTTCAGCGACGACGAGTCCCGCCGGATGCTAATGCGTAACAACCGCACCTCGCCGTATCTCTGGGGCTTCGCGCTGCTGACGGTCTGTCCCGCTGTGCTGTTCTGGAACAACACGATCGTCCTGATGGTGTTCAGCATCCTGTTCGTGGTGTCCTACCTGTATGCGTACAGCAGCATCGTCCGGTTCCGCGTGCCGCGCTGGCTCAGGCGCTAGGCGCCGGCGGCGCGGCCCGCCCTTGCTGCACAATTTGCCCATTGCACGCCATCTCCCCGAGGATTCATGACCGAGCTGCCCCTCATTGCGCCGCGCGATAAGGCCGAGATCCTGGCCCAGGCGCTGCCCTACATCCGCAAATTCCATGGCAAGACCATGGTGATCAAGTACGGCGGCAATGCCATGACCGATCCCGAGCTGCAGGCCGACTTCGCCGAAGACGTGGTGCTGCTCAAGCTGGTCGGCATGAATCCGGTGGTGGTGCACGGCGGCGGGCCCCAGATCGAGCAGGCGCTGAACCGCCTGGGGAAAAAAGGCGAGTTCGTCCAGGGCATGCGGGTCACCGACGCCGAAACCATGGAAGTGGTGGAGTGGGTGCTGGCGGGCCAGGTCCAGCAGGACATCGTCGGGCTGATCAACCAGGCAGGCGGCAAGGCGGTCGGCCTCACGGGCCGCGACGGCGGCATGATCCGGGCCCAGAAGCTCAGGATGGTGGACAGCAGCGACCCCAGCAAGCACCATGACGTCGGGCAGGTCGGCGACATCGTCACCATCGATCCGAGCGTGGTGATCGCCCTGCAGGACGACCAGTTCATTCCCGTGATCAGCCCGATCGGCTTCGGCGAGGACAACGAGAGCTACAACATCAATGCTGACGTGGTGGCCGGCAAACTCGCCACAGTGCTGAAGGCCGAAAAGCTGCTGCTGCTGACCAACACCCGCGGCGTTCTGGACAAGGCGGGCAATCTGCTGACCGACCTGACCGCGCACGAAATCGACAACCTGTTCGCCGATGGAACGATCTCGGGTGGCATGCTGCCAAAGATCAGCGGCGCGCTCGACGCGGCGCGCAGCGGCGTCAATTCGGTGCACATCATCGACGGCCGGGTGCCGCATGCGCTGCTGCTGGAAATCCTGACGGAGCAGGCGTACGGCACCATGATCCGCTCGCACTGAGCGCCTCGATCCGGCTGCGAGGGTAAGTGCGCACTTGGATGGCGAGGCGCTGCCCGCGCCCCGGGGAAACCCCTGCGTCGCCTATGCGAGAATCGCCAGCACATTCTTTTCTCTGCCAATGTCCGACTCGCTGTTGCGCACCCCTGACCCGATTCCCGATGTGGATGGCGCCGCCGTCCCGGTCCGCAAGCGACCCAAGCCCGGGGAGCGGCGCGTCCAGATCCTGCAGGCCCTGGCCACCATGCTGGAGCAGCCGGGCGCCGAACGCATCACCACGGCAGCCCTGGCAGCACGGCTGGAAGTCAGCGAAGCGGCGCTTTACCGGCATTTCGCCAGCAAGGCGCAGATGTTCGAAGGCCTGATCGAATTCATCGAGCAGAGCGTCTTCACCCTGGTCAACCAGATCACCGAGCGCGACAGCACGGGTTCGGTGCAGGCGGCGAAACTGGTGGCCATGCTGCTGCAGTTTGCGGAAAAAAATCCCGGTATGACCCGTGTCATGGTGGGAGACGCGCTGGTGTTCGAAAACGAGCGGCTCCAGCAGCGCATGAACCAGTTCTTCGACAAGATCGAGGCGACGCTCAAGCAGAGCCTGCGCGCAGGGGCGGACGCCGATGCGTCGGCCACGCCCAGCGCCGATGCACAGGTCAAGGCGTCGATGTTGACCAGCTTCGTGGTCGGACGGCTGCAGCGATTCGCCCGCTCGGGCTTTCGGCGCCTGCCGTCGGAGCACCTCGACGCCAGCCTCGCCCACATGCTGTAAATGCTTGAGATCGGGCTGGCGGGCGAGACCGTCGCCCTGCATGCCAGCGGCGCCGTTTTCCTGCCTGCCCGGCGCACCGTGCTGGTTGCGGACGCGCACTTCGGCAAGGCGGTGAGCTTTCGCAGGCTCGGCGTGCCGGTGCCGCGAGGCACTACCACCGAAACTCTGGGGCACCTGGCCGCCCTGGTTGCCGACACGGGTGCGACCCGGGTCGTTTTCCTGGGCGACTTCCTGCACTCCGCGCGCTCCCATGCCGCCGGGACGCTAGCCGCCATCGCGCATTGGCGCGCCGAAAACACGACGCTGGCGCTGACGCTGATTCGCGGCAACCATGATGCGCGGGCAGGCGATCCGCCCGCCAGCCTGGGGATCGACGTGGTGGACGAGCCCTTGCCGCTGGGGCCGTTCGCCCTGTGCCACTACCCCGAGCCGGTGGCCGGCGCCTACGTGCTTGCGGGGCATTGGCACCCCTGCATCAGCGTCCGGGGCCGCGCTTTCGAGCGGCTGCGGCTGCCGTGCTTCTGGTTCGGCGACGACACGGGGGCGCTGCCGGACTGCGCAGTCGGCGTGCTGCCCGCTTTCGGCAGTTTCACCGGCATGCACCGCATCGAACCGCGCGCCGGCGACCGGATTTTTCCGGTGGCGGGCAACGTGGTGCGCGCCATCCCCGCCCTGCCGATCGCTTGAATCCGTCATTCCCGCCCCCCGCCTACGCGGGGGCAGGCGCCGTGGGAATGACGGCTTTGTCAGCGGCGCCCTGTCAGGCGATGGTCACGCCGACCTTGCTGGCGGCCAGGACGATGTCCGACCAGGTGTGCCCATCGATGGCGATGCCGTCGCGTTCCCGCTTGATGCGCGCTTCCCGCTCCGGCTCTCCGGCGATGCGCACCGCATCGAAACCGGGAGCGGGCGGGCTTTGCTTGAGCCAGTCGACGAAGGCCAGGGTTTCCTGTTCGAAAGCTGCCTTTGTTCCAAGCCGCTGCGGATCGATCAGGATTGCCAGCATGCCGTTGATCACGGCCTTGGCACTATCGGCCGGCCGGTGCCAGGTGCCGCTGCCGGTCAGGGCCCCGCCGAGCAGTTCGCAGGCCACGGCCATGCCGGAGCCCTTGTGCTCGCCGAAAGGCATAAGCGCGCCGAACAGTCCGGCCCCCGGACCGTTCGGCTGGGGGACGACCACCACGCCGGGATCGTTGGTCGGCTGGCCGCCGGCGTCGATCAGGTAGCCGTCCGGTACGCTGTGGCCTTCGTTGTGGGCGACGCGCATCTTGCCCTGCGCCACGCGGCTGGTTGCGAAGTCGAGGATGAAGGGCTCGCGACCTGCCACCGGCACGCCGATACAGCAAGGATTGGTGCCGTAGCGGCCGTCACCGCCGCCCCAGGGCGCGACGACCGGCCGCGACAGCACATTGACGAAATGAATGGACACGAGGCCTTGCGCCACCGCCATCTCGGCGAAGTGGCCGATGCGACCCAGGTGGTGTGCCTGCCCCAAGGCCAGGATGCAGCTGCCCAGCTCGCGAGCCCGCTGGATCGCCATTTCCATCGCCTGCACGCCCACGACCTGCCCGTAGCCCCGCTGTCCGTCGAGCGTCAGCAAGCTGCCGGCGTCGAGCTGCACTTTGACGCTTGCATTCGGCTTGAGTCCGCCCTCCAGCACGGCATCCACATAGCGAGGAATCATGCCCACACCGTGCGAGTCATGGCCGCTGAGATTGGCCAGCACCAGGTTGGCCGCAACCTGGCGGGCTTCTTCCGGCGAGCTGCCGGCCGCGCCCACGATGGCGGCACACCGGTCGCGCAGGTCTTGCGCCTTCACTGTTTTTTGCATAAGAAATCCTTGGACGCCTACATCACCGCGCCGACTTGCCACGGCACGAATTCATTCTGGCCGTAGCCGTGCTTCTCGCTCTTGGATGCTTCGCCCGACGCGGTGGCCAACACCAGGTCGAAAATGCGTTGGCCCATGTTCTGGATCGATGCCTTGCCGTCGATGATTTCGCCGCAGTTGATGTCCATGTCTTCTTCCTGCCGCTGCCAGAGCGCCGAGTTGGTCGCCAGTTTCAGCGACGGCGAAGGCGCGCAGCCGTACGCCGAGCCCCGGCCGGTGGTGAAGCAGATCATGTTGGCGCCGCC
>JANXVP010000099.1 GCA_025351615.1 Ramlibacter sp.
CCGTAGTCGTTATAGACGTTCAGATGGCCCTATGTACTGGCGAGTACGCAGCGTTCGATATCGCGGCTGTCATTGATCGCATAAACGTGGTTACGCGAAAGGCACGCGAGGCTGGCGTACCGGTCATCTTTGTCCAGCACCAGGCGGATGGCGGAGTGCTCCAAGTCAACACTCCAGGCTGGGAGCTCGCACACGATCTGGAACGCGGCCCGAGCGATCTGCTGGTTCACAAGCGAGCCACGGATTCGTTTCACAACACAGAGCTGCAGCCGTTGCTTCAAAGCCTGGGCGTCAGTGACTTGGTGATCTGCGGGCTTCAAAGCGAGTTCTGTGTCGACACGACGGTTCGAAGGGCTTTGGCTTTGGGCTTTCCAGTCGTGCTCGTGCAGGATGCCCATTCGACTTGCGACAATGGCATTCTCTTGGCCGACGTCATATCAAGGCATCACACGCTTACGCTTACTAGCATCAGCAGCTTTGGCCCCCGCGTCGCAGCAGTACGAGCCGGCGAGGTTGAGTTTGTGGTCTAACCCCTCCATCGAGCGGACGTCCTCCGGCAGGCTTCGCCTGCCTGCGGCCGCCGCTCATGTCGAACGTTAGATTGCGCGCCACATGAATTCCACCATCACGCTTTCGCTTGCTCTCGGCGCCTTTCTTATAAGTGCTGTGGTGTCGTATAGTTCGAGCCGATTTCTTTTGGGCTTTGTCTGCCCGGTTGCCTTGTTGATAGCCTATTTAGTTTTCGCCACACTCCAAGCAACAGGCGGTCGGATGGAAGGTTTAGGCGTAGTTGGCGGATTCACTCTTGCGCTGATACTTGTGTTGGGCGTGCCTGTCGCAGTAGTTTCTGTGTTCGGAGCGTTTGTAGGTCTTCAGCTCGCAAAGCGGGCAGCAAAAAAATGAATGTCCACTTCCATTCGCAACCTGATCTTGAAGAGTCAACGCCGGACCTCGCGGCAAAGGCGGGGCCGGGAAGAGGGGTGGTTGCAATCGTCGCGAACGCCAACTAATCATCCCCGCGGCAGGCGCTGCCCGGTGGGGGCGATTTCTGTGGCGGCTGCGAGGTTCGGCCTGGGACCGGGCGCGCTTGCGCGCTTGGTGAACTGACTCGTCGGCACTGTCTGAGCGCAGGGGCCTCAGGGCCCGCAGCGAGTTTGCAGACGCCGGCCCCGGGCCGAACATCGCAGCGAAGTCGGAGCGAAGCGTAGACCGTCACAGTATGAGGCCCTGCCGGGCAGCGCCTGCCGCGACGCGAGGATGAAGCGTCATTGACGCACTGCGCGCGGTGGATGCCCCCGGATCAATGTCCGGGGCAGGCTCCTCGAGTCCGACATGACAGAGGTGTTGCGGTCCGAGGCGTCGTCCGACTATGCCGCGCTCATCCCAACCCGCTGCCCGAGCCGCGTCCATGCTTCGTCCACTTCCGCCTGCAGTGACGCGACGCCGACGGCGTCCAGGTGCTGGTAGCGCCGCTGCAAACCGAGATAGTCGGCGACCGGCCGGGTGCGCGTCGGGTGGTTGAGCGTGTACCGGCATCCCTCCTCGACCTCGTACAGCGGAAAGGCGCCGCACTCGACCGCATAGCGCGCAGCCGCCAGACCGCCATCGTCCGCCAGGCCCCAGCCGTCCAGGCAGGGCACCAGCAGCGTGATGATCCGAAAGCCCCGCATGGCCTTGGCCTTCTCCACCTTGCGCACCAGGTCAGGCAGGAAGCCGACGCTGGCGGTGGCTGCATACGGCACCTGGTGCGCCGCCATGATCTCCGTGAGGTTCTTCTTGCGCGTGGTCTTGCCCGTGGGCGTTGACCCGGTCTTCGCGTAGTGCGGCGTCGACGAGGACTTCTGGGCTCCGGTGTTCATGTAGCCCTCGTTGTCCAGGCAGAAGTACAGGATGTTCTCGTTGCGCTCGGCAGCAGACGACAGGCACTGGAAGCCGATGTCGTAGGTGCCGCCGTCGCCCGCCAGCACGATCACTTGCGTCTCGTGCCTGCCTTGCGCGTCCAGCGCGCGGCGCAGGCCCGAGGCCGCCGCGGCGCTGGCCTCCAGCGTCGGCTGGTAAACCGGAATGCGCAATGCGCTGAACGGTTGCGCTCCGGAGATGATTGCCATGCACGAAGGCGGGATCACCGCCATGGTGTCAGGTCCCATCGTCGCGAGCACATGCCGCACCGACAGGGCCTCGACGCAGCCGGGACAGGCTGCATGACCCGAGCACAGCATCGGCGTTTCCTGCAATTCGAGAGTTTCCATGCGGTTCACCTGGCCCAAGTGGATTCGACCCGCGGCGCGCCTGACAACGCACCGCGCACGATTGTGGCGATGGCGTCGGGGGAGACGTTGACGCCTCCGACGCCCGCCAGAAAGCCATGAATGCGCGGCGCCGCGGGCAGGCCATACAGCGCTCCGCGCAACTCCTGGTGCACGATGCCGCCGAGGCCGGGCGAGTGGTTTCGATCCAGCACGATCACATCGGGCACGCCATCGAGAGCCACCCGGAGCGCCTGCACCGGCAACGGCCGGAACAGGCGGATCTTCAACAAGCCCACGGCCTCGCCGGCATCGCGCATCGCGTCCACGGCTTCGCGCGCGGTCCCGCACATGCTGCCCATGGTGACGATCACGGCGCGCGCTCCGTCGCAGCGATAACGCTCGACGATGCCGTGGCTGCGGCCGGTGAGCGCACCCCATGCGCGATCGACTTCCTGCGCCGCCACGAGGGCCTGCGCCATCGCATCTTCGACCGCCTGGCGATGGCGGAAGAACATGTCCTGGGTGACGACATTGCCCCAGGAGGAGCCGATGGCCGTGTCCAGCCGGTTGACCGGCGCATAGCGCGGCAGGTAGCCGTCCACCAACGCCTGCGCCGGGACCTGCACCGGCTCCAGCGCATGCGAGACATAGAAGGCGTCGTGATTGACCATCACCGGCAACGTCACCTGCTCGGCCAGGCGGAACGCGTGCAGCACGGTGTCCAATGACTCTTGCGCAGTCTCGGTGTAGAACTGGATCCAGCCGGTGTCCCGCTGCGCCAGGCTGTCGGTCTGGTCCGGCCAGAAAGCCCAGGGCGAGGCCACTGTTCGGTTGACGTTGACCATCACGATGGGTGCGCGCGCGCCGCTGGCGTAGTGCAGCAACTCGTGCATCAACAGCAGCCCCTGCGACGCGGTGGCTGTGAAGACACGCGCACCGGCCAGCGAGGCCGGGATGCACGCGGCCAGCACCGAATGCTCGGATTCCGGCGTCAGGATCTCGGCGTCGAAATTTCCTTCGGCGTGGAAATCGGTGATCAGCTCAAGGATCGGCGTCTGCGGCGTGATCGGGTACACGGGCACGACCTGCGGACGGGCCAGCCGCGCGGCCCAGGCAACCGCGTGGTTGCCGGTGAGGAGCATGGGAGTCTGGGCCGAATCGGTGTGCGGGTTCATCGAATTTCCTCCAGCATCTGCATCGCGCCGGCTGGACATTCCTTGACGCAGATGCCGCAACCCTTGCAGTAATCGGTCAGCACCGCATAGCCCCCGCCGTCGACGCGCTTGATCGCGAGGTCGGGGCAGTAGTGGAAGCAGTTGTCGCACGCGCTGCAGCTGCCGCAGGAAAAACAGCGTCCGGCCTCTGCCAGCGCCTGCTCCAGTTCCAGCGGCAACTGCACCTCGATGCCGCTGGCCAGCCGTTCGCCGACTGGCCGGCGCACCTCGACGGCGCGTGGCTGGTGCGGGTGGTAGTAGGTCGCGATCGAAGCCAGGCCGACCGGGGCAGGCAGCTGGCTGTCGCTCGCCGCTTCGGCACCGCGCAACATCCGGTCGATGTCGATCGCCGCACGCTGGCCCATGCCGACGGCCTCGGTGACGAAGCGCGCCATGCTGGCGAGGTCGCCGCCGGCCCAGACACCGTCCACGCCCGTCGCCTGCCGCCCATCCACCGCCAGCAGCCCGGCGTGGCTGGACATCCGCGACGCAAGCGCATGCAGGTCGGGGTCCTGGCCGATGGCGGGCACCACGGCATCGGCGGCGATGACAAACTCGCTGCCCGGCACCGGTGTGACATTGAACTGGCCGCGCCCGGCGCCCGCCTCGAACCGCACGCGGATGCAGTCGAGCGTGAGCGTGCCGTCGCCAGCGCAGGCAACGCCGGTGAGCATCGCGCCGTCGACGAGCGCGACGCCCTCTTCCAGGGCCTCGCGCACTTCGCCCGGCTGCGCGGGCATCTGCCGAGCCTGTTCCAGCGCAAGGACGGTCACCTCGTGGCCGGCCCGACGCGCGCTGCGCGCGACATCCATCGCCGCACTGCCGCCACCGATCACGACCAGGCGGCGGCCCAGCAAAGGCAGCGTTCCGGCCGTCAATTGCGCCAGGTAGTCGCAAGCGTTGATCAACCACGGTGCGGCCGCCGGCAATTGGGGCAGGCGTTTCGCGCGGCCGGCGCCGATCGCCAGGTACAGCGCGTCATGGCCGGCCCGCAGCCGGTCGTAGTCGGCTGCGCAGTCCA
>JANXVP010000104.1 GCA_025351615.1 Ramlibacter sp.
CCGAGCAGCTGGACAAGCTGCCGCACCACAAGCGCGAGCAGGTGCAAAAAGCGGTGGGCGCCATCGGCTCGATGCTGATCGGAAAATTCATCACGCGGGACCTGGTGCTGCGCGCCGCGAAGGCCGTCGGCTTGCGGATGGCGGCGTCTCAGCTTGTGCGGTTTGTTCCGCTGGCCGGCCAGGTGGTGTCGGCTTTGGTGGGCTACACCGCCATCCGGTACCTGGGCGAAGAGCACATCAAGGATTGCATCCGGGTTCTGCAAACCGCGCAGCTCGCGCTGCCCGCGCCTAGCGCGCGGGCTTGAAGCCGGGGTCGGGGATCGGCTCCAGGCTCATCTCCGCGCTCACCCGCCTGGACCGATCGATCTTCTTGGCCGTCAGGTCGGCGGTGTAGCGCAGCTTCTTCACGTCCAGCTCGGTGACTTTCGGGTTCACGCCGAAGCTGAAGCAGCACAGCGTGCCGTAGACCTCGCCGCTGCCCAGCACGATGGGCGTGCTGAGATAGGTCCCGATGGGGCAGGCGGCAGGCGGCGCCTGGCCGCTGGCTTGCAGCACCGCGCCATCGGGGACGAGCTCCGGCAGGCGGCCGTCCACCACCCGCTGGCACCAGGTCGTTTCCAGCGAATCGGTCTGCCCTTCGGCAACCGTTTCATGGCCCGCAGACTGCTCGACAGCCCGCAATTCGCGCACGCCGCCCGTGAATTCGGACACGAACACGACGTCCATCCCCATGCGCTCACGCAGCAGCTTGAGCACTTCGCGCACCGACCCGTCGATCAGGTAATCGGCCTGGTCCGCCGTGGCGACCAGCAGTTCCGCAACCTTGACTTCCATCGTGCCAGGCTCTATGCCGTCTCTCCATTCCATCGCTTCGCCTTCCGGTTGGGTTAGTTGGTGGGGCTTGCCGTTGTCGTTGCCGCGGCCGGGCTGATCCAGGCGACCGCGTCGGCCTCGTTGTCGAACACCCGCAGCCGGGTGCCGAGCTGCTGCGCCGCCCGCTCGCTGTTGTGGGTGACCTGCTCCGCGGGCACGATCGACGCCATGCGTTCGATGTGCGTCAGGTTCTGCGCCACCAGTTCGCCCAGGAAGATCTGTTCGGTCGTGGACAGCACGCCCTCGACCTCCCGCAGGTCCACCAGGACCTTGCGATCCGACCAGTAAACCGTTTCCTGGCCGACGGTTGAAATCAGGTCGACGAAATCCTTGATGGACGTTGGTCCTGCGACGTGCACCTGGACGAAGTCGGGGAAGCGGATGATTCGGGTGGTGAATGCCATGGGACCATTTGCGCTTGCGACGCCCGAATGCTACCGCGCGGCGCTGAGCGGACGGCCGGCAACCGGCGCACTTCAGAAATAAAAAAAGAGACAGCCCACGACAGACTGTCCCAGCGTGTCTCTGGTCGCCAAGGGCGGGAGGCGGGCGTGCCCCGCCGGTCCAACCCAAAGGCTTTCAACCCTGATGCAGATTACTGCTTGGGCACCACCACAATCGTGCTTCCCCCCGTGCCAGTGTTGCCTTTGGCGCCGGTGGCGCCGGTGTATCCCGTGTTGCCGGTCGCGCCGGTAGCTCCCGTTTCGCCAGTGCTTCCCTGGCCGCCTGTGGCGCCGGTATATCCGGTATTGCCCTGGTTCCCTGTCGCGCCGGTGGCGCCGGTGTATCCGGTGCTGCCCTGGCTTCCGGTCGAGCCCATGGCACCGGTGGCACCGGTATATCCGGTGTTGCCCTGATTACCCTGTGGTCCCATGGGCCCGGTGCATGCGCCCAGTCCAAGCAGTGCGAGCAGCAGAAGTGATGAGGTTGCGTATTTCATATCGATTTCTCTCAGGTTGGCCGGTTGCCACGGAATGGGTTAACCCAGCCAGTCCACTAGAACACTCGAGGTCAGGATAGATGGAGTCCGTTGGCCCGCTGCTCCGTAGGACAAACGGAGTTCCCTGACCCTGCGCTGTCCGAGAAGCTACGGCGTGTGTGCGAAACAATGGGCCTGCCGATTTCACACTTCGCATCGCTCGCCCTGAGTCGGGAGGTTGCGCGGTTCGAGGGAGAATTCCCCCCGCTTCGCCCACCTGACACGACCATAGGCAACGCGTAGCGCTTGCCCTTATATGGGGAACGCCGGGATGCTACCATTTCGATCACCGACCGGGACCGGCAGGGCACCGGAGGGGGGCGCAGCGGTCGACGTCCCCGCAGGGGGCACCGTGTCAAGGGTTGCGGCATAGAGGCCCGCGTGGCTCCTCGACAAGGCCGTCCTGAGAACTGGCACCTCGAGACGGGTCGGGAGAAATTCTAGAATTGCCCCGGCGGCGGGAACGCTAGATTCAGCTTCCCACCAAGCCTTGCCCGCCCCATACATGTCCGCTAAGAAGGGAGCAACGTGCAAGAGCGCACCTCGGGTCCGATAGAAGTGGCTCCGCAAATCTGAACAACGCTATAAGTGGAAACTCCGTGCATGAAGCCGGGCCGATGGAGGCCTGGCGAGAAGGAGTTTTCGATGGTCAAGAAATCCGCGCGGCGTACCCGCCGCACCCATACGCCGGCGTT
>JANXVP010000107.1 GCA_025351615.1 Ramlibacter sp.
GGTGAAAGCCAGTGCGGCCGCCACTTCGAGCCAGGCGCCCGCGTCCTGCCGCCCGAGCAGCAGGCACACGCCGCCGAGGCCTGCCGCCAACGGCGCGACGAAGGCCGTGCGCAATTTCACGGCGACGGCCCGCTCGATGCCCAGGACGGTCCCCAGAAAACCGCAGATCATCAGCGCTGCGTGCGCCAGGGCCGCACGCCCTAGCCAGTCCATGTCGCCGATGGCAGGCAGGTGCACGCCGGCGCGCAACAGGCCGCCGCAGATTCCGGCGACCAGGCTGACCGCCACCAGCGCAAGCAGCAGCGGCGTGACGGCAATGCGAAGCCCGGCGGACAGCCGCTTGCTCGCCGGGTCTGGTCGCGCATGGCCGGAGTTCACCATCCCATGAAGCGCTTGGCGCTCAGGCTCATCCGGTCCGGCGTCCAGGGAGGAAACCACACCAGCTCCACATGCACCAGCAAGTCGGCTGGCACGGCGGCTTCCAGCTCCCTTTCGACGTCCTCGAGGATGACGTCGGCCACCGGACAGGCGGCCGACGTCATCGTGACCAGGGCGTGGAGCATTCCGTCGGACACGGTCACGCCATAAACCAGGCCGACGTCGACGATATGCATCGCGACTTCCGGATCGACGACACGACACAGCGCGTCGATCACGGGCTGGCGCAACGCTTCGGGTCCTTCATAGGGGAAGGGCGCGGTGACCGCTTCCGGGCACCATGGTTCAGCAGTTTGCTCTGTCATGTTTTTTTGCCTGGTCAAGCCCGTGGGTCACATTGTCAGCTTCCGCCGCACGAGCCGCAACACGTTCCCTTTGCCTGGCCCGGCGCCAGCCTGGTGATGGCCACGCGCCAGGTCTCCGGCCCTTCTTCGAGATAGTCCCAGCTGAAGGCACCGGGCATTTCCGCCTGGAACTGGTAGTACAAAGGCTTGGGATCGTGATCGTTGACCAGCTCCATGGCCTGTCCGACAGCAAGGGCGCCGAACGTGGAAAAGATCAGAGGATGCCGCTCGCGCGGCGCCAGTGGCCGGACATCGAGCTGGCGTTGGGAAGTGGCAGGCGTCATGGAAGCTCCGATCAATGGGTTGGCGCGGATGGATAAGGTGTGTCTGGAATGAACCTATGCTATTGAAAATGCCGATCGCCGCAGCTGATCCAGATCAACCAAACTGCGGACAGATGGCGATCATCGACGGCAGCGACCAATCAGCGGCGGCACCAAGAGAAAACGTCGGCCCGAGGGGGGCGGTCCAGTAGAATCTTTTTTTCATTGGTCCTGGCCATGTACGTCCTCAATCCCCTTCCGGCGCCGGTCGACGGCGCTCTCCTGGAACTGCTGGTGCAGGCGGAGCCGGCCGTCATCGGCCATTTTCGGCACACCGGTTTCGTCAGCCCGGCGATCCGCGCCCATTTCCAGGACCGCCGCATTGCCGGAACAGCAGTCACCGTGCGCGCGCCCGGGATGGACGGCGCGATGATCCACTATGCGGTCGGGCAAGCGCGGCCGGGGGACGTGCTGGTCATCGACCGCAGCGGCGACAACGCGATCGCCAGCATCGGCGGGGCGGTCGTGTATGCCGCGCGTGCAGCCGGCGTGGCCGGCATCATCGTCGATGGCCTGGTGACCGATCTCGGTGAACTGCGCCAGTATGGCGTTCCGGTCTGGTCGCGCGGGAGCTCGGCCGTCACAGTCAAGACGCTGGGGCTGGGCGGCGAGTTCTGCGTGCCGGTGAGCTGCGGCGGCGTCGCCGTCACCCCGGGCGACGCGATTCTCGCGGACGAGAACGGGATTCTGGTGCTGCCGCCGGAAGATATTCGCGAATCGGCCACGCGCGCGCTGCAGATGATGAAGGACGAGAAGCGCACGCTGGCCCGCATCGACGCCGGCGAGAAATACCCGGACATCATGGGTTCGACCCAGGTGATTCTGGACGCCATCGAGAGGCACAGGCAGCAGCGCAAGCGCTGATCGCCTACGCGCGTCCGTTTTCTGAACAGCAACCAAGGAGAAGCTCACATGACCTTCAACCGCATTCGCAGTGGCTTGCTGGCGCTCGCGCTTCTCGCCGCGGGCAGCGTCTGCGCGCAGACCTGGCCGTCCGGTCCGATCCGGCTGGTTGTCCCTTTCCCGCCGGGCGGGAGCGTGGACATGGTTGCGCGGGCGGTCGGCAAGCGCCTTGGCGATGCGCTGGGGCAGCCGGTGGTCGTGGACAACCGGGCCGGCGCCTCCGGCGACATCGCTGCAGAGTTCGTCGCGCGATCGGCGCCGGACGGCCAGACCCTGTTCGTCACCAGCTCTGGCGTCCTGGCGGCCAATCAGTTTCTCTACAAGCGCACCGGCTTCGACTCACTGAAGGACTTCGCACCTGTGATCCGGATCGCCAACCAGCCCAACATCCTCATGGTCCACCCCTCGATTCCCGCCAAGAGCGTCCAGGAGCTGGTCGCCCTCGCCAGGGCGGAGCCGGGCAAGATCACGATGGGTCACGCCGGCGTGGGGACCGGTCAGCATATCGCCGCGCAGCAGTTCAGCTCCATGAGCGGCGTCAGCGTGCTGCAGGTTCCCTACAAGGGCGGCGCGCCGGCCATGACCGACCTGCTGGGCGGCCAGATTCAAACGATGTTCCAGACCTCACCGGAGGCCGTCTCCTACGTGCGCGACGGCAGGCTGCGTGCCCTGGCGATCACAAGCGCCAGGCGCTCACCGCTGTTGCCCAATCTGCCGACCGTGGCGGAAGCCGGCATTCCCGGCTACGAGTCCATCACCTGGATCGGCATGGTGGTCCCGGCCGGAACGCCAAAGCCGATCATTGCGCGGCTCAACATGGAACTCAACAAGGCGCTGCAGGCAGACATGGGCAAGCAGTTTGCCGAGCTCGCTCTCGAACCCGTCGGCGGCACACCGGAAGAGATGACGGACACAATCCGCAAAGACTCGGCGCAGTACGGCAGTATCCTCAAGGCTGCGGGCGTCGAGCCTCAATGAAACACGAGGATCTCACCAGACTTCCGGTGCACCAGCTGTCCCGCCAGCTCGCGCAACGCAAGCTTTCGCCGGTCGAGCTCGTCGAGGCCTATCTCGCGCGGATCGACGCGCAGGACTTGAAACTGCATGCCTTCACGGAGGTGTACGCGGCGGACGCACGACTTGCGGCGCGTGGGGCGGAAGCAGCGATCGGCTCCGGCCATGCGATCGGCCCCCTGCACGGCATCCCGATTGCGCTGAAAGACCTGATCGAACTGGAAGGCAGGATCGTGACCGGCGGCTGCGAGGCGTGGCGGGACCGGAAGGCCACGCGCACCGCCACGCTCGCGCGGCGCCTGATTGCGCAGGGCATGATCGTGCTGGGCAAGACGCATACGGTGGAGTTCGCGATGGGGGGCTGGGGCACGAACACCCGCCGGGGCACGCCGTGGAATCCGTGGGATCTGGAGCGAGCCCGCACACCGGGCGGGTCGAGCAGCGGCTCCGGCGTCGCCGTCGCTGCGGCGCTGACGCCATGGGCCGTGGGCACGGATACCGGTGGATCGGTCCGCCTGCCGGCCTCGTGGTGCGGCATCACTGGACTGAAAACCACCGTCGGCCGGGTGAGCACGTACGGCGTGCTTCCCCTCAGTCCCACGCTCGACTCGCCTGGCCCGATGACGCGTTGCGTGGAGGATTCGGCCCTGCTGTACGCGGCCATGCAGGGCGAGGATCCGCTTGACCCGCTCACGCGCGGGCTGCCCTACGTCGACCCCATGCCCGCCCTGAAACGCGGCGTGCGCGGCATGCGCCTTGCCCGCATGCCCGAGGTCGAGCGCCAGTACGCCTCGGCGGACGTCCTTTCAGCCTACGACCGGTCGCTCTCGGAACTGGAGCGGCTCGGCGCGGACGTCGTCGGGGTCGACCTGTCGTTCCTCTTCGCAGATGTCGCGGCCTTCAACCTGCGCATCATGGCGGCGGAGAGCTACGCGCTGTACCACACGCTGATCGATGACGAACAGGCGCCTCTCGATCCGCATGTGCGTCCGCGCATCGCCGCCGGCCGCACAGTCACGTCGCAGGCCTATATCGAGGCGCTGCGCATGCGCGAAACGATGAAGAAGCAGTTCGCGGCCGCCATGGACGGCGTCGACGCACTGCTGACGCCCACCACCATGACGACGGCGCTCCTGCTGGAGGATGTGGACCAGGGTAAAGCGCCGGCGCACTACACCCGTTTTGCCAACTACCTGGATCTCACGGCCCTGGCGCTGCCCAATGGCATTGCGTCGGACGGACTGCCCACTTCCCTTCAGATCGTCTGCCGTGCGTGCGACGAGGCCACTGCGCTGCGGATCGGCTGGTCGCTGGAGGACAGCACGCAGTGGCACTTGCATTGGCCCGGCAACTAGCGTCGGCTTGGGCCGGCCGGTTGGGCTCCAAAGGCACACCGCGCGAGGCGCTTGCGCGGATGGGGTGGGGCACCCATAATCCGCCACTTTCCCCATCGGAGATGCTGATGCTGTCCCGACTCGCCGTCCTCGCCGTCCTGGTTCTCGCCACCGCCGCCAGCGGCCTGCTGCACGCCCAGACCCTGCGCTGGGCCAGCCAGGGCGACGCCCAGACGATGGACCCGCACTCGCAGAACGAGCAGTTCACCAACTCCATCACCGGCCAGGTCTACGACACGCTGGTGATGCGCGACAAGCAGCTGGGCATCGCGCCCGCGCTCGCCACCGAATGGGTCCAGGTCAACCCCACGCTATGGCGCCTCAAACTGCGGCCGAACGTGAAGTTCCACGACAGCAGCGCCTTCTCGGCCGACGACGTGGTGTTTTCTTTCGCCCGGGCATCCATGCCAGCCTCGCCATTCCGCACCTATGCCGTTTCGATGGGCACGCCGCGCAAGGTGGACAACCTGACGGTGGAATTCGTGCTGCCGCAGTTCGACCCCGTCTTCCTGCAGCATGCCACCACGATCTACATCATGAGCCGCGCGTGGAGCGAGATGCACAACGCGGGCGCGCCGCTGGACTTCAAGAACAAGGAAGACAAGTACACCAACGTCAACGCCAACGGCACCGGCCCCTTCATGCTTGTTTCGCGGCAGCCCGACACCCGCACGGTCTTCAAGCGCAACCCGAATTACTGGGGCCCGATCGAAGGCAATGTGCAGGAGGTGGTCTACTCGCCGATCAAGAACGAGGCGACGCGCACGGCGGCCCTCATCTCCGGCGAGGTCGACTTCGTGCTGGACCCGCCGCCGCAAGACGTGCAGCGGCTGCGCTCCACCGCCGGCGTCAAGGTGATAGATGGGATGGAAAACCGCTCCGTCTTTATCGGGATGGACCAGGCGCGCGACGAGTTGCTTTACAGCGACGTGAAGGGCAAGAACCCGTTCAAGGACCTGCGCGTGCGCCGGGCGCTCTACCAGGCCGTCGATATCGAGACACTGCGCACCCGCCTCATGCGCGGCCAG
>JANXVP010000116.1 GCA_025351615.1 Ramlibacter sp.
CAACCCCTTCCTGGATGCGGGCGCCGCCGGAGTCATTGAGGCCGATCACCGGCGCGCCCACCTTCATCGCCTGGTCCATCACCTTGCAGATCTTTTCGGCGTGCGCCTCCGACAGCGCGCCACCGAAGACCGTGAAATCCTGGCTGAAGACGAACACCAGGCGGCCGTTGATCATTCCGTAGCCGGTCACCACACCGTCGCCGGGGATCTTGTTGTCTGCCATGCCAAAGTCGTGGGAGCGGTGCTCGACGAACATGTCCCACTCCTCGAACGTTCCTTCGTCCAGCAGCAATTCGAGCCGCTCGCGCGCTGTCAGCTTGCCCTTCTTGTGCTGCGCGTCGATCCGCTTTTGCCCGCCGCCCATGCGCGCCGCGACACGTTTGCGTTCAAGTTGTTCGAGAATGTCTTGCATTTCTTTCTGCTCCGTCTGGCTATTGCGCTGAAACTGTTATCCCTGGCGTGACCCGCAATCCATTCCTCTGTGCGCCAGCAGCAAGCGCCGGGCCGCTGTCGACGCCGGCAAAGTCCCCGCGTCGACTTGGCGCATCAATTCGCCCAGCAAGGTTTTCACCTCGGGGTCCGCGCGAAATTCCTGCCGCAAACCCGCATCGATCCGCTCCCACATCCAGGCCAGGGATTGCCCACGCCGTCTCGAGGGAAGTGCGCCATTGGCGGTCTGCAAGCGCCTGAAATGCGTGACTTCACGCCAGAAGCGGTCCACGCCGTCGCCGCTGAGTGCGCTGATCTGCATGACCTGCGGATGCCACGCATCCTGGTTATGCAACGCGTGGTGCGGGTCTCCGTGTTGCCCGAACAGCCGCATCGCGCTCGTGATCTGCGCCTGGGCCCGGGTCGCGGCATCGGCATCGAGATCGGCCTTGTTGACGACGACCAGATCGGCAAGCTCCATCACGCCCCGCTTGATCGCCTGCAGGTCGTCGCCGGCATTGGGCAACTGCATCAGGATGAACATGTCGGTCATGCCCGAAACCGCTGTCTCGCTTTGCCCGACGCCGACGGTCTCGACGATGACGACGTCGTAGCCAGCCGCTTCGCACACCAGCATCGCTTCGCGTGTCCTCTCGGCGACGCCACCGAGCGTGCCGCTCGAAGGGCTGGGCCGGATATAGGCGCGCTGGTTGACAGCCAGCAGTTCCATCCGCGTCTTGTCGCCGAGGATGGAACCACCCGACACCGTGGATGAAGGATCGACAGTCAGCACGGCGACGCGACAGCCCGCTTCGATCAGATACAGGCCGAGGACTTCGATGAAGGTGCTTTTGCCGACACCGGGGACGCCGCTGATCCCAAGCCGGAACGAATTGCCGGTGTGGGGCAGCAGCGCGGTGAGAAGCTCGTCGGCCTGCACGCGGTGGTCGGCGCGCGTGGACTCGAGCAGCGTGATCGCCTTGGCCACCGCACGGCGCTGACTGGCGTCGTGCGGCCCGAGCACGTCCTGCGCGAGGCTCATCGCGTGCCGAGCGCCTTGCGAATCTGCTCGAGCACGTCCTTGGCGGACGCCGGGATCGGCGTGCCCGGCCCGTAAATGCCCTTGACGCCAGCGCTGTAGAGAAATTCGTAATCCTGCTTCGGCACGACGCCGCCGACGAAGACGACGATGTCGCCGCCACCCTGCTTCTTCAGCTCCTCGATGATCGCCGGCACCAGTGTCTTGTGACCCGCCGCCAGCGTGGAGATACCGACGGCGTGGACGTCGTTCTCGATCGCCTGGCGGGCGCACTCTTGCGGCGTCTGGAACAGCGGTCCCATGTCGATGTCGAAGCCGAGGTCGGCGAAGGCGGTAGCCACCACCTTGGCGCCCCGGTCGTGGCCGTCCTGCCCGAGCTTGCTGACCATCACCCGGGGCCGCCGGCCATGTTCTTCCGCGAAAGCGGCGATCTCGGACTTGAGTTTGTCCCAGCTGTTCATCGAATCCCCTTCGGTGCAGGCCGAGCCATAGGCTGCTGCATACACACCGGTCACCTTTTGGGTATCGGCGCGGTGGCGGCCGAAGCTTTTCTCCAGCGCGTCGGAAATCTCGCCGACGGTGGCCCGCAAGCGCACCGCCTGGATCGAAAGATCGAGCAGGTTGCCGTCGCCCTGGTCGGCAGCCGCTGTAAGTGCATCCAGCGCCTGCTGCACCTTGCCGCTGTCACGCGTCGCCCGGATCTGCCTGAGCCGTGCGATCTGCTGTTCGCGCACCATCACGTTGTCGATGTCGCGGACCTCGACCGGGTCGGCTTTTTCCAGCCTGTACTTGTTGACGCCGACGATCACGTCCTTGCCCGAATCGATGCGGGCCTGCTTCTCGGCCGCGGCGGCTTCGATCTTGAGCTTGGCCCAGCCGCTGTCGACGGCACGGACCATGCCGCCCATCGCCTGCACTTCCTCGATGATCTTCCAGGCGGCATCGGCCATGTCCTGGGTCAGCTTTTCCATCATGAAGCTGCCGGCCCAGGGATCGATCACGTTCGGGATGTGCGTCTCTTCCTGGATGATCAGCTGGGTGTTGCGGGCAATGCGGGAGCTGAATTCGGTCGGCAGCGCGATCGCCTCATCGAACGAATTGGTGTGCAGCGACTGGGTGCCGCCGAAGACCGCCGCCATCGCCTCGATGGTGGTGCGCACGATGTTGTTGTAGGGGTCCTGCTCGGTCAGCGACCAGCCGGAAGTCTGGCAGTGGGTGCGCAGCATCAGGCTCTTCGGGTTCTTCGCGCCGAAATCCTTCATGATCCGCCACCACAGCAGGCGCGCCGCGCGCATCTTGGCCACCTCCAGGTAGAAGTTCATCCCGATGGCCCAGAAGAAGGAGAGGCGACCGGCGAATTCGTCCACCTCCAAGCCCTTGGACACGGCCGTTTTCACGTACTCCATGCCGTCGGCCAGCGTGAAGGCCAGCTCCAGCGCCTGGTTGGCGCCGGCCTCCTGCATGTGGTAGCCGGAGATCGAGATCGAGTTGAACTTCGGCATCTTGCGCGCCGTGTACTCGATGATGTCGCCGATGATCCGCATGCTCGGCTTCGGGGGATAGATGTACGTGTTGCGGACCATGAACTCCTTGAGGATGTCGTTCTGGATGGTTCCGCTCAATTTGTCCTGCGAGACGCCCTGCTCTTCGGCCGCCACGATGTAGCCGGCCAGCACCGGCAGCACGGCGCCGTTCATGGTCATGGAGACGCTCACCTTGTCCAGCGGGATGCCGTCGAACAGGATCTTCATATCCTCCACCGAATCGATCGCCACGCCGGCTTTGCCGACGTCGCCG
>JANXVP010000151.1 GCA_025351615.1 Ramlibacter sp.
GCAACGCCACCCCGGGCGGGGCACGCTGTCGTCAATGGTTAAAAAACATCAACCATCAAACGACTGTCAGGCACCGGAGACCGGTGCTGCTGGCTCTTCTGAATGAGCCTGTGAGTGAAGGAGGATGCACGAAGGCTGACCGTTTCCGGTTACGGAACCACTGTTCCATCAGCCAAGCCCGCGATTGTCGCACGTTCAGGGTTTTCCCGCAAGCGGCTGGGGTGATTCGAGCTTGAGCAGGTGTTCGCGGTAGTGCGCCATTTCGTCGATCGACTCGTGCACGTCGGCCAGCGCGGTGTGCTTTTGCTGCTTGCGGAACGACGAATACACATCGGGGCGCCAGCGTTTGGCCAGCTCCTTGAGTGTGCTCACGTCCACATTGCGGTAGTGAAAAAACGCTTCCAGTTTCGGCATGTACCTGACCAGAAAGCGCCGGTCCTGGCTGATGCTGTTGCCGCACATCGGCGTCGAGTTTTTCGGCGCATAGCGGGCGACGAAGTCGAGGATCTGCTGCTGCGCCTGCGCCTCGGTGACGGTGGACGCCTTGACCTTGTCGATCAGCCCGCTGCGGCCATGCGTCCCCTTGTTCCAAGCGTCCATCTTGTCGAGCTGCTCATCGCTCTGGTGGATCACCAGCACCGGGCCTTCGATGCGGGGCTGCAGCACAGGGCCGGTCACGATCACGGCGATCTCGATGAGGCGATCGATTTCGGGGTCCAGCCCCGTCATTTCACAGTCCAGCCAGATCAGGTTCTGGTCGCTCTTGCCGAGCTCGGCGCGGACGGGGGAGATTGTTTCTGCCATCGTGCGGATTGTCACCCATGCCCTAAACTTCGTGGCATGAATCCCTCTGAATTGCTGACCGTCGCGTTTGCCGCCGCCCTGGTGGCCGGTCTGGTCGTCAAATTCTGGCTGGCCTCGCGGCAGATCCGTTTTGTGGCGTGGCACCGCGATACCGTTCCCTCTGTGTTCGCGCAGACGGTGGCACTGTCCGCCCACCAGAAAGCGGCGGATTACACCGTGACCAAGGCGCGCTTCGGTTTGCTCGAACTGGTGTTCGGCGCAGCGGTCCTGCTTGGGTGGACCTTGCTCGGCGGACTCGATGCGTTGAACCGCGGGTTGCTGGGCTGGTTCGGCCCGGGTATGACGCAGCAACTCGCCCTGCTTGGCTGTTTCGCGCTGGTCGGCGGGCTGCTCGACCTGCCGTTCACCCTGTACCAGACCTTCGTGATCGAGCAGCGCTTCGGCTTCAACAAGATGACGCTGAACCTGTGGCTGGCAGACCTGCTGAAATCCACGGTGCTGGGCGCGGCGATCGGCCTTCCCGTCGCCGCCCTGATCCTTTGGCTGATGGGCGCCGCGGGCAGCTACTGGTGGCTGTGGACCTGGAGCGTGTGGATGGCATTGAACCTGCTGCTGCTCGTCATCTATCCGACATTCATCGCGCCCCTGTTCAACAAGTTCAAGCCGCTCGACGACGAGGCCCTGAAAGCGCGCGTGACGGCGCTGATGCAGCGCTGCGGTTTCGCGGCCAAGGGCCTGTTCGTGATGGACGGCAGCAAGCGCAGCGCCCATGCCAACGCCTATTTCACCGGCTTCGGCGCAGCCAAGCGGGTGGTGTTCTACGACACGCTGCTGGCCAAGCTTTCGCCCGACGAGGTGGATGCGGTGCTGGCCCACGAACTCGGTCACTTCAAACACAGGCACATCCTCAAGCGGATCGCCGGCATGTTCGCGCTGAGCCTGGCCGGCTTCGCGCTGCTCGGCTGGCTGTCCGGCCAGCTGTGGTTTTACACCGGCCTGGGCGTGCGCCCCAACCTCCAGGGGACCAACGACGCCCTGGCGTTGCTGCTGTTCCTGATGGCCGTGCCGCTGTTCTCTTTCTTCGTGTCGCCCCTGTTCGCCCAGCTGTCACGCCGCCATGAGTTCGAGGCCGACGCCTATGCGATGCAGCAGACCAGCGGCCACGACCTGAGCACCGCCTTGCTCAAGCTCTATGAAGACAACGCCTCCACGCTGACGCCAGACCCGCTGTTTGTACGCTTTTACTACTCGCATCCGCCGGCCTCCGAGCGCCTCGCGCGGATGACGCCATGACGGCCTCGATGCTGCCGAAGAAGGACTGGTCGCTGCTGCCCCGGCGTGCGCTCAAGCCGACCGAAGTGGTGTCGCGGCTGACCACTGCCATCGGCTGGAAGTTGACCGGGGACGGCGACAACGTCGCGATCGAGAAGACCTACGCCTTCGCGAATTACCACGAGACGATGTCGTTTGTGAACGCGGTCGCCTTCATCGCCAACACGCAGGACCACCACCCCGACCTGTCGGTGCACTACAACCGCTGCGTCGTGCGCTTCAACACCCACGCCGTCAAGGGCCTGTCGGAAACCGACTTCGATTGCGCGTCGCTGGTCGATGCGCTGCTGGCATGAGGGGCGCCTGTCTTGAATGAGCGCCCGGATCTCCATCCGGGACTGGTCGTCGCCAGCTACGGCCGCCACTTTCTGGTGGAGACGCCCGAAGGCAAGCGGCTCACCTGCCACCCGCGCGGCAAGAAAAGCCAGGCAGTGGTCGGCGACCAGGTGCTGTGGCAGGGCACGCACGACGAGGGAACGGTCGAGAAGGTGCTGGAGCGCCGCAACCTGTTCTACCGGCAGGACGAGATCCGCACCAAGTCGTTTGCCGCCAACCTGGACCAGGTGCTGATCCTGATCGCGGCGGACCCGGAATATTCCGAGAGCCAGCTGGCGCGGGCGCTGATCGCAACCGAGGCCGAAAAGATCAAGCCGCTGGTGGCGTTGAACAAGAGCGACCTGGTCGAACCCTTTGAAAAAGCCTGGGCCCGCCTGCTGCCCTACCAACGCATGGGATATGGCGTGCTGCCGTTGTCGCTGCGGCTGTCCAAGGAGGTGGACCGGGCCGAGTTGCTCAAGCACATGCAGGGCAAGACGACCCTCGTGCTCGGACCTTCGGGGGCAGGCAAAAGCACGTTGATCAACCTGCTGGTGCCCGGCGCGCTGGTCGTCACCGGCGAGATTTCACAGGCGCTGAATTCGGGCAAGCACACGACCACCAGCACCACGCTGTACTGGGTCGACCCGCAGCGCACCACCGCCTTGATCGACTCGCCGGGCTTCCAGGAATTCGGGCTGAACCATATCGAGCCGATGCAGCTGGCCGCGTGCATGCCCGATCTCAAGCCGCACATCGGTCACTGCAAGTTCTACAACTGTACGCACCTGCACGAGCCGGGTTGCGCCGTCATCGCCGCGATCGAAGCGCCGGGCAATGCTGCACCGGTGGGCAAGCGGCGCTACCAGATCTACCGCGACCTGTTCGCCGAGTTGTCCCAGCCGCAACGCTACTGAGTCGCTCTGGTTCAGCCCAGCAGCCGCGCCAGGGTCAGCAGCGCCAGCAGCACCATCCAGAGCACGACAGAGCGCCAGACCAGCCCGACGATGCTGCGCAGGTGGCCCACCTCGGCTTCGCGTCCTGGCGTGCTCTCGGTGCTGTCCAGCGTCGCCTCCGACGGCGCGCCCGCGGTTCCGAAGCCACCGGTCTGGCTGGGCGCAAAGGCCGCGGCCTTCAGCGCTTCGCCGCCCAGCCTCACGTTCACAGCGCCCGACGTGGCGGCCAGGATCACACCGTCGTTGTCGTTGGGAAAGCGCTGCGCGTAGTTGCGCCAGCAGTCGATCGCTTCCTCGAAGCTGCCCACCACCGCAAAACCCAGGGCCGTCACGCGGGACGGCAGCCAGTCGATGGCGGACCAGGCACGTGACGCCACCGACAGCAGCGCCGGACTCACCGCGTGCTCGGAGCTCTTGCCCGCCTGCTGCCAGTAGCGGTCGACAAACTCGCTCATGCGATACAGCACGGCGCCTGCGGGACCCAGTCCGAAAGCCGCCAGCACCGAAAACCAGCCGAGCACCCCGAACACGTGGCGATGCGCCGCCAGCACCGAATACTCGATCACGTGGCGCACGATTTCGCTGCGCGGCAGTTCGCTGGCATCGACCTGCTGCCAGTGGGCCAGCAACTCCCGCGCCTTCGCTTCATCGCCGGCGTCGAGCGCATCGCGGATGTTGGTGAAGTGGTGGCTGAACTGGCGAAAGCCGAGCGTGACGTAAAGCACCGCCACGCTCCAGAGCATGGCGAAGACCCAGCCCGCATACAGCAGCAGCAGCACATGAACCACGAGCGCGGCGAGCGCCGGCCCCGGCACGGCAAGCGTCCAAGCGACCCAGCCGTGATGCGGCTTGCCGGCGTCGAAGTTGCCGGCCACCCAGCGGGCCCAGCTGCGCAGCCCCGCATGGATCGGGTTGGCGCGCGCCAGCGGGCGCACCTGCTCGATCAGCAATGCGAACAGGATGGCGAAGAAACTCATGCGCCCATGATAGGGGCATCCGGGGACCGGGCCGGCCCGCCTCAGGCCGCGAGAAACCGGTACAGGTTGCGCAACATCGCCGCGGTTGCGCCCCAGATGAAGCGCTCGCTCGCGCCGTCCATGTAGGGCATGGATAACCACTCGCGCCGGTAGCCTTCCCACTCCATCAGGTGCCGGCGGTGGTGGGCCGGGTTCATCAGGAAATCCAGCGGCACCTCGAAAGCGTCGGCGACTTCATAGGCGTTGAGCTTGAGGACGTGCCCGGGCCGCACCAGCGCAACGACCGGCGTGATGATGAACTGCGAGCCGGTCGTATAGGTCGGCATCTGGCCGATCACGTTGACCACGCCGCGCTCCAGGCCGATTTCCTCGTGCGCTTCGCGCAGCGCGGTATCGGCCGCATCGGCATCGCTGTCGTCGCGCTTGCCGCCCGGAAAAGCCACCTGGCCCGAATGGGTGGACAGGTGGGTCGTGCGCTCGGTCAGGATCACGGTGGGCCGCTCGCGTGTGACGATGGGCACCAGCACCGACGCGTGCGCCAGCGGCCGGGGGGACATCTTGCGTTCGGTCGAAGTTTCGGGCGCCCACACAGGGGGAAATGCAAACCGGGCGCGCAGTGCGTCCGGCGTCATCGCCCCTGGCGGGAGCGCCGGCAAGTGGGTGTCGATGCCGGTCACCGCGACGGTGCGTGGGTCGAAGTTCGGCAGCTTCGACAGCGGCGTCTCGGGGGAAACGGGATGGCTGGACATCTGGAATCGGTCGCCGGAAAGAAAAAGCCGCCACGGACGCAAGGCCGGTGGCGGCTCTGGCGAAACGGACCGCTTACTCGGCGGCCGCCGCCTTGGCGCGCGACGGCAGCTTTTCGCGGATGCGCGCCGACTTGCCGCTGCGCTCGCGCAGGTAGTACAGCTTGGCACGGCGGACATCGCCACGGCGCTTGACTTCGATGCCGGCGATCAGGGGGCTGTAGGTCTGGAACGTGCGCTCGACGCCTTCGCCGCTGGAAATCTTGCGGACGGTGAAGCCGCTGTTGAGGCCGCGGTTGCGCTTGGCGATCACGACGCCCTCGAAGGCCTGGGCCCGCTTGCGCGTGCCTTCGACCACATTGACGCTGACGATCACGGTGTCGCCGGGAGCGAATTCGGGAATTTTCTTCCCGAGGCGAGCAATTTCTTCGTGCTCAAGGGTTTCGATCAGATTCATGGTGTCCTCGTGGATCGTGCCCGCGCTACGCTAAAGACGGCTTGGTGAACTGCTTGTTCTGGTGAGTCGCGCTTGCAGCGCAGCTCTCGCCGTGGCCGGGCAGAGGATCGAAAAGCCTTTGATTATAAACGTTTTTCGGGTGCCTTTGCCAAGAAGGCTTCATCCGCAAGGCTGAGGCGGCCGGTGACGCGTGCCGCCTCGACCAGATCCGGCCGGCAGCGCGCCGTGAGGGCCAGCCGCTGTTCGCGACGCCAGCGCTCGATCTGCAGGTGGTGGCCGGACATCAGTTCGGCCGGCACCCGGACGCCGGCCCACTCTTCCGGCCGGGTGTAATGCGGACAATCGAGCAAGCCATCCAGTGCCGGATTGAAACTGTCCGCCGCATGGCTGCCTTCGTCGTTCAGCACGCCCGGCTGCAGCCGCGCCACCGCATCGAGCAGCGCCATCGCGGCGACCTCCCCCCCAGACAGCACAAAATCACCCAGGCTGATCTGGAGATCGACATGGGCGTCGACGAACCGCTGGTCCAGGCCTTCGTAGCGGCCGCAGATCAGCACCGCGCCTTCGCTTGCCGACCAGCGCTCGACACCGGCGTGGCCCAGCCGCTCCCCGACGGGAGAAAAGAGGACGACCGGGGTCAGGGGGGGATGGCCTGCCCGAATCGCAGCCAGGCAACGCTTCAAGGGTTCGGCCATCAGCACCATGCCGGGCCCGCCGCCGAACGGCCGGTCGTCCACCCGGCGGTAGTTGCCGTCCGCAAAGTCGCGCAGGTTCCACAACCGCACGTCGACCAGCTTCGCTTCGTAGGCGCGGCGGGTCACGCCCGCGGCCAGGAACGGCGCGAACAGTTCGGGAAACAAGGTGATGACGTCGAAGCGCACAGGAATGTCCCGCGATGTCTCAGTAATCGGCCTGCCAGTCGACCGTGATGCGCTTGCCGGCCACGTCGACCGTGTCGACATAGGCCGCGACGAAGGGGATCATCCGCTCTTGCGTCTTGCCCTCGGCCGGGTACTCCAGCACCAGCACGGTCTGCGGACCGGTGGAGAGCAGTTCCCGGACGATTCCCAGTTCGACGCCCTCCCGGTTGACGACGGCCAGGCCGATCAGGTCGACCCAGTAGTACTCGTCCGCACCGGCGGTCGGGAAGCTCGAACGCGGGACGAACACGCGGGCGCCACGCAACGCCTCGGCTGCGTTTCGGTCGTCGACCTCCTGCGCCGTCGCGACGACGACGCCCGAATGGTCCCTGGCTTCGCGGATTCGCAGCAGGAGCGTGCCGGAAAAGGTCTTGACACCCCTTTCGGCAGGCTGCAGATACCAGCGCCTGGAGGAAAAAAGCGCCTCGGGATCGGCGCTGTGGGACAGGACCTTGAACCAGCCCTTGAGACCCCACGCATCGGCGATGCGACCGACTTCGATCGCATCCGCCGGCAATTCGGCGGGCTCCAGGCCCGCCGGCAGCGCGGCGGCCGGACGGCCGGGCGCAGCCATGGCCGGCTTAAGCCGTGGGGACCGCGGCGGTAGCGGGCTTGGCCGAGGCGGCCTGGCGAATCAGGCGTTCCACCGTCGGCGACGGTTGCGCGCCCACGCCGCGCCAGTAGGTCAGGCGGTCCTGGACAATTCGGATGCTTTCCTCGTTGTCCTTGGCGATCGGGTTGTAAAAACCGATACGCTCGATGAAGCGGCCGTCGCGACGGGTGCGCTTGTCGGCCACGACAATATTGAAAAACGGACGGGCCTTGGCGCCGCCACGGGAGAGTCGAATGACGACCATGATTTATCCTTCGGATGGGAGAGTGATTCTTCCAGCGTCTGAGACACGCACCGTGGGACCCAAAGGACCACTTCAATCCGCACCCGGCCAGCGACAAGCTGAAAAGCCTTCTATTATATCTTTTCCAGGTTCTATGCCCAATATCCGAGCCAGCCGCGACGAAGACGTCCCCGCCATCACGGCGATCTACGCCCACCATGTCCTCAATGGAACGGGAACCTTCGAGACCATCCCGCCCACCCCCGAAGACATGGCGGCACGCCGCGCCGACGTGCTGTCCAAGGAACTGCCCTACCTGATCGCGGAGCAGGACGGCCAGATTTTGGGCTTTGCCTACTGCACCTGGTTCAAGCCACGGCCCGCCTACCGCTATTCGGCCGAGGACTCGATCTACATGGCGGACGGCGCGCGCGGCCAGGGAGCGGGCAAGCAGCTGCTCGCCGCGCTTGCGAAAGAAGCCGAAGCCGCGGGGATTCGCAAGCTGATCGCCGTCATCGGCGATTCGGCCAATCAGGGCTCGGTGCGGGTGCACGAAGCCATCGGATTTTCGCCAGTCGGTGTGCTGAAGTCCTGCGGCTGGAAGTTCGGCAAGTGGCTGGATGTGGTCTTGATGGAAATGCCCTTGGGCGGGAGCGACAGCACGTCGCCCGAGCTGCCCCTGAAATGAAAAACAAGACTGTCGCAGCGTGGCTGGCTTTTGTCGGCGGCGCGCTCGGCCTGCACCGTTTTTACCTGTACGGCCGGGGCGACCTGCTCGGCTGGATGCTGCCGGTTCCCACGGCGCTGGGCCTGTACGGCATCGAGCGGGTCCAGCGCTACGGCCTCGATGACCAGTGGAGCTGGGTGCTGGTTCCGATGCTGGGGTTCACCTTCGCCGGCTGTGCGCTGATGGCGATCATCTACGGGTTGACGACGCCGGAAAAATGGAACGCACGCTACAACGCGTCGAGTGCCGCCGACGCACGGGCCGGTGGCACCAACTGGTTCACCATCGCCGCCGTCGTGGCGGCCTTGATGGTGGGAACCGGAGTGTTGATGGCCAGCATCGTGTTCAGCTTCCAGATGTATTTCGAATACCAGATCGAAGAGGCCCGCAAGATATCGCAGTAGCGCGCTGGCGGCGTTGCTTGGCGTGCGCTTGCCGGCGTGCATGGATCCATGCGAACACGGCATCGCGAGTGCAGCGCCCCCGCCACAGCCGTGCTGGCCGTGGCGCTGCGCCTGCGCTAGATTGGGGCGTCCATCATCCACACTGGGAGCACCCCATGGACACGGCCCACAAGCCTGACGACATCGGCATCACCGTTCGCGCACTGGAGCCCGCCGATGCGCAGGAGGTGTCCGCCCTGACCGGCGCACCGGGCACCTTCGAGGGCACGCTGCAACTGCCGGACATGCCGGTTGCCTCGCGCCTCGAATGGCTGCAGAAGCTCGAGCCGCACGGCTGCCGGCTGGTGGCGGTGGCGCAGGGTCAGGTCGTCGGCTCCGCGGGTTTGCATCAGGCGGGCCTCAGTCTGCGCCGCGCGCACGTGCGCATGCTGGGCATCGGCATCGCGGCCGGCTGGCAAGGCAAAGGCGTCGGTCGCCTGCTGATAGCCCGCCTGCTCGACTGGGCCGATCATTGGGCCGGCGTGCTGCGCGTGGAACTGACCGTCCACGCGGACAACGACCGTGCCATTGCGTTGTACCGCAGCATGGGCTTCGTCGAGGAAGGCCGGCACCGTGCCTATGCGATCAAGGACGGCCGCTATGTCGACGCGCTCTGCATGGCCCGCCTGCACCCGAATCCACCCCGGCTGGAGGGATAGCGGGCTGCGGGCTGCTATCCTGGCCGGTGAGTTGTCATCCCGGCGGGTGCAGGCGTCATCCCGAGATGACCAATCCGCTCAGAACACCTGAAGACTGACCCAGTAGGCGATCGCGGCGACGAAGGCGCTGGCGGGGATGGTGAAGATCCAGGCCCAGACGATGTTACCGGCCACGCCCCAGCGCACGGCGCTCGCGCGCTGGGTCGAACCGACGCCGACGATGGCGCCGGTGATGGTGTGGGTGGTCGAGACCGGAATGCCGAGCGCCGTGGCCAGGAACAGCGTGATGGCTCCGCCCGTTTCGGCGCAAAAACCGCCCACCGGCTTGAGCTTGGTGATCTTCTGGCCCATCGTCTTCACGATGCGCCAGCCGCCGAACATCGTGCCCGCGGCGATCGCGGTGTAGCAGGAGACGATCACCCAGATCGGTGGGGTCTTGGCCTCAGCTGCCGCGTAGCCGGTGGCGATCAGCAGCATCCAGATGATGCCGATGGTCTTTTGCGCATCGTTGCCGCCATGGCCCAGGCTGTAGGCGCCGGCCGAGACCAGCTGCAGCCGCCGGAACCAGCGGTCGACCCTGGAGGGCCGGCTGCGCCTGAACACCCAGGCCACCAGCACCATCATCAGCGAGCCGAGCAGGAAGCCCAGCAGCGGCGACACGAAGATGAACAGCACGGTCTTCCAGATTCCGGCGGCGATCAGCGAACCGGCGCCCGCCTTGGCCATCACGGCGCCGACGATGCCGCCGATCAGCGCGTGCGAGGAACTGCTGGGAATGCCGTAATACCAGGTGACGACATTCCAGGCGGTCGCGCCGATCAGCGCGCCGAACACGACGTGCGTGTCCACCACGCCTGGCTGGACGATGCCCTTGCCGACGGTCGCCGCCACGCTCAGGTGAAAGACGAAGAGCGCGACCAGGTTGAAGAAGGCGGCGAACACCACGGCTGTGGCCGGCTTGAGGACGCCGGTGGACACCACGGTCGCGATCGAGTTCGCCGCGTCGTGGAAGCCGTTCATGAAGTCGAACGCGATCGCCAGCACGACCAGCATCACCACCAGCCAGAGGGAGGCTTGAACCGTTGTCATCGCAAGCAGCCGTCCGTCAGGAATTTTCGAGGATGATGCCCTCGATCACGTTGGCCACGTCCTCGCATTTGTCGGTGATGGTTTCCAGCAGTTCGTAGATGGCTTTCATCTTGATCACTTCGCGCACGTCCGGCTCCTCGCGAAACAGCTTGCTCATGGCCGAGCGCATCACGCGGTCGGCGTCGGATTCGAGCCGGTCGATTTCCTCGCAGGTCTTCAGCGCTGCCTCCGCGCTGGCCGGATCGGCCAGCTTGCTGATCAGCGCGACCGCGTCCTTGACCCGCTCGCAGCACTTGACGCTCAGGTCGGTGAGGCGCGTGATCTCGTCGTTGACCTGGCGCACGTCGTACAGCGCCATGGTCTCGGCCGAGTCCTGGATCAGGTCGGCGACGTCGTCCATGGTGTTGATGAGCGTATGGATCTGGTCC
>JANXVP010000166.1 GCA_025351615.1 Ramlibacter sp.
GTGGCCGCCCCACCCGGCCACAACCCGTTTGTTCCTGCAGCCGGCAGGTGGGCTCGCAACAGAAACGCCGCCGCAGCAGTCGCTTGCGCCGTACCAGGTCAGCTTCACGACCGGGACCGGATCATCGACCCGCTATGAGCGGCTTGGCGCATTGGCAGTCACCGATTATTACCAGGACTGGATGGGGCGCGAGGAGGGCATGCTGACTTTCACGACTGCGCCGTTCGACGCAAAAGTGGAACTCACCGGCCATGCAGTTGTGGAACTGAACGTGTCGACGTCGGAGCATGACGGGAGCGTCTTCGTCTACCTGTCCGAGGTCGACGCGCAGGGCAAGTCGTGGTTCATCACAGAGGGTGCGCTTCGGATGTTGCATCGGGCGACGGCAGAGTGTCCGCCAAACTACCGCACAACCTGGCCATTTCGCAGCTTCCACCGCGGGCAGGCCAAGCGCATGGTGCCGGGCGTGCCGGAGATGCTGCGCTTCGCGCTGTTGCCAATTTCATGGCAGTTCCAAAGCGGCAGCCGGCTGCGCGTGTCGATCGCCGGAACTGATGCTGATCACTATGCCCAGGTGCCCCACGGCCGACCACCAAGGCTTGAGATAACGCTGGGCGGCGGTAATGCGTCGTTCATCGACCTGCCGATCAAGATGTGAAGCTCATTACGCCGGAAGCGGGCCGGTAGTAGTGAGTTGCCCCGCACTCGGCGGATTGTGTTCGCAGGGCTGTCACGGCGCTCATTCTTGGTTATTGATATTTTTCCGATCGCGCCTGTAGCTGAGCCTGCTCCAACGGGGGGACGCTCCACCGTCGAACTGTCACCAGACCGTCACCCTGCGTATCAAAAAAAATCCGCCTCAACGGAACACACCATCGGTCTTTACCAAATTTTTCTGCAAGTGTCAGGCTTTTCCAGGGCGCGCGGGCGTAGCGATCTTCTTCCAGATGCCGCTGGCGACACAGACCACGCGTGAGCCCACCATGAAGATGCCGTTCATGAACACCAGCTGCTTTGTAGCCCGCACCATCGCGGGCGTCACTTCGACTGTCTCGCCGATGCGGACCCCGTCCACAAACTGGAGAGTCAGCGTTACAGTGACCGTGGCCGCGGTGTCCGTCAGGTGACGTGCGGTCGCGCCAAGTGCGCGGTCGGTGAACGTCATCAGCGCGCCGCCTTGCAGCATGCCATTCCTGTTCTCGTGCTTGGCAGCAGTCGGAAAACAGAAGCTGGGACCCGTGGCACCCGCCCGGTGGAAGAAAGGGCCGGCATGGCTGATGAAGCCGGGGTCAGTGAACACGCTCCAACCGCGTGTCACGAGTTCATGAGTGATTTGCTCTTCATTCATCGCGGCGTCCATCATCCAGCGAACACGTGCTCGGGCAGGCCCCTGACGCCCACATCCAGCTGCAAAAGGCTGCCGGCCAGGGGCTGGTCGGCTAGGGCGGATTCCGTCAACCCAAAGCGCATGGACGTCACGTAAAGCGTGGCCAGATCCGGCCCGCCGAACATCACACTGGTTGGCTTCTGGAACGGCATGCGGATCTCGCGAACCAGCTGTCCATCTGGCGCGTACCGGCGGATGTGCCAGTCGCCCACTTCGGCCACCCACAGGCCGCCCTCCGCATCGACCACGCAGCCGTCCGGGATAGCCCCGGCGCCTTGCTTCGCATAATCGCGAAACGTGCGTCTGTTCGAAAGCTTGCCTTCTGTGGGATCGAAGTCGTAGGCATCGATGCGACCGGGTTTGGAATCGACGTGGTACATGACCCGGCCGGCCTCGCCCCACGCGATGCCGTTGGACACCACCAGATTGCTGGCAAGCCGGTGCATGGAAAGGTCACGGTCCATGCGAAACAATGCCGCGGTCGGCTGGCTGACATGAAGGTCGCGGGTACCAACCCACAGGCGGCCGCAGCTGTCGCACTTGGCGTCGTTGAAGACCTCCTTGGAGAAGTCCACTAGGGCCACGGGCAGCGAGGTCAGCTCGGGTCTGTCGAAATGCAGCGTGGCCATGCCCTTTTTGGTGACGAGGAGCAGGCCGCCGGACGCACGGGGGATGACCGCGCTCGGTGCGTAGGGAAGTGTGCGCAATTCGACCTTGCCCGTCTCCGGCCGCAGCCGGAGAATTTGGCGCGAGACGATGTCGATCCAGTACAGCGACTGCTCGCGGACGGACCACATGGGGCCTTCGCCAAGCACCGTCTGCGGCGCATCAACGACTTTCCAGTTCATGGTCGCCCGGCCTTGGCAAACGCTGCCGCGGGCGTGAACTTCACCAGGGTGATCTCGTCGGTCACGGCTTCGAAGACGGCTTCGACGTGCATGCCGATCGGCATCTCGGCCAGCGTGCCGTTCGCCAGACCTACGATGTTGGTCATGATGCGCGGGCCCTCCTCAAGTTCGACCATTGCGACGTTGTAGGGCGCGTCGGCGGCGAAGCCGGGGAAGTAGACTTTGTGGAAGCGGCAGTTGGCCCAGATGCGGCCGCGTCCGCTCAATGCCTCCCAGTGCACCCCTTCCTTGCCGCAATGACTGCACCACGGTTCAAAGTAGGTGTGGAAGGTGCCACAATGGTCGCAGCGCGGAAGTTGCAGCCGGCGCTCTCGCGTGGCTTCCCAAAAGGGCTGGCTCTGCTTTGTGACCGGCGGCAGCGGTTTCGTGTAGTCGCTCACGCTGCCTCCCTTGCGTAGATGATCGAGGTGCACAGCGGTCCGCCCTGCAGGTACTGGACGATCTTCGCGTCGGGCACCTGCCGATCCCCGAGCCCGCCGCGCAATTGACGCACCGCTTCGGCCTGCAGATTCCAGCCCTGCATGTAGCTTTCCGACAAGTGGCCGCCGTTCGTATTGGTCGGATAGCGGCCGCCCAGTTCGAGCGTGCCGCCTTCGACAAAAGAACCGCCTTCGCCCTGCGCGCAGTAGCCGAAGCCCTCCAGCGTGAAGAGCACGATCGGCGTGAAGTTATCGTAAATCATCAGCGCGTCCACATCCTCCCGCTTCAGTTCGGCCATTTCGTGCACGGTTTTCGATGCGCGCTGCATCGCCGCATAGCCGAAGTCGTCTGCAAGCTCGCCCTGCGCAAGCCGCGAGAGCTGGGTGATGCCGCGGATGTACACGGGACGCTGCTTCATGTCTTTCGCACGATCTCCGCCGGTCAGGATCATGGCCACGCCGCCATCGTTGATCAGGCAGTAGTCGAGCAGGCGGAGCGGTTCAGCGATGAACCGCGACGCCATGTAGTCGTCCATCGTGATCGGCTTGCGCATCACCGCGGTCGGGTTGAGGCCGGCGTGCTTGCGAAAGGCGATCGCGACTGCGCCAAGCTGCTCGTTCCTGGTGCCGTACAGGTGCGCATGTCGCTGGTACAGCATGGCATGCACCGCGCCAGGGGACGTCATGCCATAGGGGAACCACATCTGGTCGGAGTTGGTGCCGTAGTTGTCTCCCTGGCCGCCGTAGCGCGCGCCCGCGGTGCGCCCGTCGTTGCCGTATACGACCGCGACCGTGTCCAGCATACCGGAGAGGATCGCCTGCACGGCGATCTGGATGGTGCCGCCCGTCATGCGCCCCGCGCCCGGCAAGGCCGTCACCAGGCGCGGTGTCGTGTTGGTGATCTGCACAAATTTCTGGTAGTCCGTCATCCGCTGGCAGACCAGGCCGTCGATGTCCTGAAGCTTGATGCCGGCGTCCTCCGCGGCGTTGCGCAGCGCCCAGATGCCCAGTGACGTGGCATCGTGCCCCGCGAGCGCGCCGTAGTTGGTCGTGCCGACACCGACGACCGCGACGCTGTCTTTCCGGTTGCTGATCAGGCTCACTGGAACCCTTCCATTTTTAGTTGATGCGGCGGGCGTGGCCGGCCCACAGCGGCTGGCTGAGCTGACGCCGGTCCGGCTTGCCGTTGACGTTGAGAGGCAGTTCCGGAATGAGGCGGATTTCCTTGGGGACCTTGTAGGCAGCCAGAAGGTCCTTGCAATGGGCGCGGATGCTTTCCCCGTCGAACTCGCGCGGATCGCGTGAAACGACGAAGGCGATCACGCGCTCCCCCCACTTGTCGTCGGGCGCCGAGGCGACCGCGGCGTCGAGCACCTGCGGGTGGCTGCTGATAACCTTTTCGACCTCGCCCGGGTAGACGTTGAAGCCGCCGGAGATGATCACGTCGTTCATGCGGTCGCGCAGGAAGA
Source organism: Ramlibacter sp. (assembly GCA_025351615.1). Lineage (GTDB taxonomy): Bacteria > Pseudomonadota > Gammaproteobacteria > Burkholderiales > Burkholderiaceae_C > Ramlibacter. The sequence goes on from JANXVP010000166.1 coordinate 4,184, forward strand.
TGTTGCCGTCGACCATCTCGCCCAGGTCGCCGGTGCGGGCCCATTCGTCGGTGATCAGCTCGCGCCCTTGCGCCGTCAGGCGGGCAATCGGCAGCCAGGGCGCCTTGACCTCGATCTCGCCGACGCCGTCCGCGCCTCGCGCATGCAGCCGGACTTCGGCCGCCAGCAGTGCCCGGCCGGCGCTGTGGCAAAGCCTGGAGTCGCGATGGCCGGCGCCATCGAGGAAGCTGATCGAGCCGGCTTCGTGCGAACCGTACGACTGCACGAACTCCGTGTTCGGCAGCAGGCTCATCGCCTCCTGCAGGACGCTCTGCCGGATTGGCGATCCTCCATAGACGATCCGCTCCAGGCTCGACTGCCCGAACGCCTCCCGCGCCCCCGGGTGATTCAGGATCAGGCTGAATATCGTCGGCACCACTTGCGCGCACGACACGCGCTGCTTCGACAGGATGGCCGCAAGAGTGCCCAGGTCGAACTTTTCCATCATCAACAAGGTCCCGCGTTGCAGGAAAGTCGGAATGACGAATAACCCGGCTTGGTGCGACAGCTGACCGAGCACCAGCGTGGTGGAGTCGGGCCGGATCCGCATTTCTTCGGCCAGCATCGAGACAGCGCGCACGAGCCAGGCTCGGTGCGTAACGATCAGGCCCTTCGGCTCCCCGGTAGAGCCGGATGTAAAGCGGATGATCGCGTCGCTGTCTTCCAGTCCCTCGGCTTCGGAGGATCGGGGCAGGTCAGTTGCTATCACGTCCTGCAGGCGATGCATGCCGGGGCCCGTATCGCCATCGACCACGAAGATCGCGTGGTCCAGCTCCGGGTCATCCCGAAACGCTGCAGCCTTCGCCGTGGTGGTGACGATGACCCGTGCATGGCAGAACCGGAACTGGCGTCGGGCTTCAGTGGCGGACAGCCGGTAGTTGGCGTAAGCCGCGACGGCGCCGGCCCGGAAGCTGCCGAATTGCGCCACCAGGTAGGCAATTGAATTGGGCAGGTGGATCGCGATGACGTCACCGGGACCCACTCCGCTGGAGCGCGCCCACGCCGCGAAGCCGGAAACGGCGGCGTCCAGCTCGGCATAGTTGACCTCGCGTCCGCCCCACTCCCGGACGGCGACCTGGTCGGGCGCCGCGGCGGCGGCTCGGGCAACTACGGAATCGATGGTTGGCAAAGAAAGTCCCTCTTTTCTGGCAATGCTCCTGGCGGTCGCCGGTCTGGAGAAATCCGGAGCCGACCGACAA